>CAZEQN010000239.1:0-3569 GCA_964514335.1 uncultured Anaerolineaceae bacterium | reverse complement strand
AATCATGCTGCCGAACTGGGCGCCAAAATCCACCAGAATGTATCCGTCACCCGCGTTGCCGACCCAGAAACCAGCGCCCCGGTTGTGCACTACCGTCAAACTGAAGGCAGTGGTGCGCTTAATGCCCGCGTGGTGGTAGATGCCTCCGGCCAGAGCGCCCTGCTCGCCAAGCAACTGGGCCACTGGCAGGTGGATGAAGATTTTCGCTACATGTCCGTTTGGGGCTATTACCCCAACACGCCCTTTGTAGATGCCGAAGGCGCCATTCACCCGGCCGACCAGCTTAGCCAGCACACGCCGGTCACCTTTGTCTCCTCCCTGCCGATGTTCAACCATGAGGGCTGGGCCTGGTTTATTGTCTTGCGCGGCCAGACCAGCGTTGGCCTTGTTCTGCCGCGTTCTGCCGTTCAGGCCCAGAAAGAATCCGGCCTGACCTGGGCCGAATTTTTTGACCAGACCTGCCGCGCCATCCCCACCATGGGCGACCTGCTCTCTGGCATCCCCCTTCAGGACGACCATGTTCACATTATTCGCGATTACTCCTACACCACCCGCGAAGTCGCCGGCCCCGGCTATTACCTCGTGGGGGATGCCGCCGGTTTCGTAGACCCCATTTTCTCTATCGGCATGGTTCTGGCGCTCTTCTCCGGCTCTGTGGCTGCCTGGGCGATTGAGCGCACCCTCGCTGACCCCGCCGCCGCCGCCCGCAATGCGGCCATCTACAGCCAGCAATTGCGCGCCCGCATGGAAATGTCGCGCGCCCTCGCCCTCCCCCGCTACCGCCCGGACCGTGCCATGAGCGAGGTAGTAGATGCCACCCTGCGCATGGAAAACCGCAACCTGCACGAACTCATCTACCTGATTGGCGTGCTCACCGAACGTAAACACTCGCTGGATTCTTTACTTACCGAGGCTGAAAAAGAAACCGTCTTGCGTGAGAAAGTCCGCGAAATTCATGAATTCCGCCCTGCCCAGAGAGTAAGCTCATGAACCCGCACGCCCTTGCCTTTGGCGGCTGGGATATCTGCCATCTGCTTGGCGCAGATAAGGCCGCCCTATCCGCCTTCACGCTGCCGGCCCGCGCCGTTCTTCACCTGAATGCATACCCGACCCTGGCCATTGCCGTCACCCCCTGGGTCGGCGTGGAGCAGCTTCTGGCCGCCCTCCGGCAACCCGCCGCCCCCCGCCCGCAACCGCCAGTTCCCGGTCTCTGGCAGTTCCCCTCCCTTGCTGAAACCGCGCCGGCATTTTTGCTCTTCTCCATCCTGCCAGACCTGATCGGCCTGCGCTGGCAACACAGCGCCTCCGGGCAGGTTCTCACCACCCCGCCGGAGCCCGGCCCACTGGAAGGTTGGCTAAAGGCCAGCGCTCGTCCTTTGCCACCCCTCACCGCCGAAGAATTCCTTCAGCGTCTGACCGAACTCGTATCCGCCATCCGCCAGCGTTGGGAGTGCCCGATCCTCTTTCTTGGGGCCGCCGACTTTGACCCGCTGGGAATCCCCTCAAACTACTTTGGGCTGGCGCAAGAGACCAGCCACGTACGCACCCAGCGTTTCAATCTGGCTGCGATGCAGGTCGCCCATACCCACGCCTGCCCCGTGCTGGATGTGGACCAGATCGTCAGCGCCATCGCTGCTGGCCGGCATGTCCCCGCCTTCCTCCATTGGGACCGCCGCGCCCGCGCCACGCTTCTGGCAAACCTTATTCAAATCCTCAATCATGCGCTTTCCGTTGCACCGGTGAATTCCTCGGCTGCGGCAGCGTCCGGTCTCCCGAATGCATGAAGAAAAAATACCCCTGCGCGGCATAAAGAAAAAACCCCGGCTGGCCAAGCGCGTTCGGCGCTTGCTGCGCGCCCCGGTTCGGCTGACCGCCCCCATTCACCGACGTATCACTCGCCGATATCGCAGTTGGACCGACCGCCATATGATTATCTGGCGCCAGCGCCTTTCAGAATATGAACCCCGTCTGGGCATTTACAGCTACGGCGGTTGCGACACCATGCTCGTAAAAATTCTGGATGGTTATTTACAACCCCATATTCAGGGCATCTGCGGCATCTACTACGAAAGTGGCAATATCTCTCAAGCCCGTTCAGACCTCATCCTTCAGGCCATGGACTTTAGCCCCGCCCAAATTGCGGATGCCCAGATTATTCTCAAAGAATACAACATTGCCGATAATTACTTTCAAAATCAGTTTCCCGGCTCATCTTTTACCATTTCCACCCCGGCCCGCGATTTTCAGTTCAACAAAGATATCGTGTTGTTCACCCTCGCCGGAGATAGTCAGCGCATCCTGTATCGCCACCGCGCTTCGGGTTTGCTGGTGGACCCGGGCAACATGGCCCGCCCTGAAAATCAGGCTCAACTGCTGCAGAACATTGACCAGGTGCATAAATTCCGCGCTGAATTTGAATCGGTTGGCGCCCTCACCGTTGAGCAGTCCATGGCCAATTGGACCCGGCTGGTTAACCATCTCAAAGACAATTATGGCTCCACAGTGTTCATCATGAACATTCCCCTGATGGTGCCCGCCCCCACGCCCGCTCACCTCCAAACGCGCGCCGAGCCTTTTGTCATGATTCGGCGGCGCTTCAATCTCGGCCTGTATGAGCTCGCCCGCACCGTCGATTTTCAAATCATAGATGTTGACCGCCTGTTCAAAAACATCGGCGTTCAAAAAGGCCAGATCGATTTTATTCACCAAACCAAATCCATGCGCCAGACGGTCGCCCGTGAATTTATAGCGCAAATACGCACCCTGGGGCTCTTTGAAAGAAAAGCCTGACCAACGCCGGAGCGCGAAACAAACCCTATGACCCACGCCCTTGAACATCCCCCCACCGAACCGCCCCAAATTATTGACATTCAGGCCACCACTGGCTGGCAAAGCCTGCGCTTGAAAGAGGTATTTGAAAGCCGTGAACTCCTGTTTTTCTTTGTCTGGCGCGATATCAAAGTCCGCTACCGCCAGACCGCCCTGGGTTTCCTTTGGGCTATTATCCAGCCCCTCGTAACCATGGTCATTTTTTCTGTAATCTTTGGCCGCCTTGCAAAGGTGGACTCAGAGGGTCTGCCTTACCCAATCTTCAGTTTCGTGGCTCTGCTCCCCTGGCAGTACTTTTCGTCCGGCGCCAGCGGCAGCGGCAACAGTATTCTGGGCAACTCCGCTACCATTCGCCGGGTGTATTTTCCACGCCTCATCATCCCCTTGTCCACCGTTATATCCGGCCTGGTGGATTTAGCCATCGGCCTCGGAATTTTGTTCGGCATGCTCCTTGCCTATGGCTTCCGCCCAGACCTGCGCATACTCGCCCTCCCCTTCTTTATTCTACTGGCCCTCATTACGGCCGCTGGCATTGGTTTTTGGGGCGCGGCCCTCAATGTCTATTACCGTGACTTTAAATACCTGCTCCCCTTTCTAATGAATATCTGGCTGTATGTTTCCCCCGTAGCCTATTCGGGCAGCGTCTTAAATGAACCCTGGCGCACCCTCTACGGCCTCAACCCCATGGCCGGCGTCGTCGAAGCCTTTGGCGATCGCCTCCATCGCCCGAATCTGGTACC
>CAZEQN010000238.1:2115-3632 GCA_964514335.1 uncultured Anaerolineaceae bacterium | reverse complement strand
TTCGCCGGGGTTCATCTCCAACCGGCTGCTGTGCCCGATGCTGAACGAAGCCTGTTACGCGCTGGACGAGGGCATCGCCACCCGCGAAGACATTGATACGGTGATGAAACTGGGCATGGGCCACCCGATGGGGCCGCTGTGGCTGGCGGATATGATTGGGCTGGATGTCATCCTGTATGTGATGGAAGTGCTGCAACGCGACCTGGGGGATGATAAGTACCGCCCGGCCCCGCTGTTACGGCGAATGGTGGATGCGGGTTATCTGGGCCGCAAGACCGGGCGCGGCTTCTACGAGTACGAATAAGGTTTTCAGGGTTCTGAATATATACAAAAGCGGCGCAATGGATTGCGCCGCTTTTTGATGAGCTATGTCGGGTCAGTTATCGGCATCGTCAGCCATTAGGGCCAGAAACGCCTCAACTACCTGCGGGTCAAATTCAATTCCGGCCCGGGCCTGGATGTGCTTCAGGGTGCGCGCCGCCGACCAGGCCGCCCGGTAGGGTCGGTCACTGGTGAGGGCATCATAGACATCGACTACTGCAAAGATGCGGGCGGCAAGGGGGATTTCGTGGGCTTTGAGGCCGTGCGGGTAGCCGCTGCCATCCCAGCGTTCGTGATGACACCAGGGGATGGGAATGGCCTTGCGCAAATAGTCAATGGCATCCAGCCAATCGCGCGCCAGGGTCGGGTGGGTGCGCATCTCGGCCCATTCTTCTTCGGTGAGCGCGCCAGGTTTGCGCAGGATGCTGTCGCGAATACCGAGCTTGCCAATGTCATGCAAGAGGGCGCCGCGCCAGTAATGCGGCAGTTCTTCAACCGGCACAGCCAGGCGGGCAGCCAGGCGCATGGTCAGGTCGGTAACCCGGCGGGTATGGCCAGCGGTTTCCACATCCCGCATTTCAAGGGCCTTGACCCAGCCTTCCAGAGTACGGTCGTAGGCATATTCCAGATCGCGCTGGGCATTTTTCAGGCCGTCAAACAGGTGCATATTCTCAACCGCAATGGCGGCCTGCCCGGCAAGAGTTTCCAGCATCCAGAGCCATTCGTCGTTCAAGGTTACCGGGCGGCGATGGTAGACCTCCAGCACGCCCTTTACTTCCCCTTTGGCCACCAGCGGCACCACGTTGTAGGCCACAAAACGTTCGGCGCGGGCCATCTCGATGCGCTTGAACAATTCGCCAGCATTGGAAAAATCATCCAGGCGCATGTGCTGGCGCTGGAGGGCCGCCATGCCGGCCAGGCCCTGTCCGAGATTGAGGCGGGCAGATTCTATCAGGCGGGTTTCAAAGCCGCGCCCGGCGGCGTAGGCCAGGGTGTTGGTTTCATTGAGAAGCAGAACGGCGGCGGCATCCACCCCCAGTTGGGTGGTGGTTTCACGCAGGAGAGAATCCAACATCAGGCGCAGGTCAAGACTGCCGCTGATGGCCCGGTCAATTTCACGCAGCGATTCAATGTACGAGAGCCGCTGGCGGGCATGCTCATAGAGGCTGGCATTTTCAAGCGCAATGCTGGCCTGG
>CAZEQN010000238.1:0-2105 GCA_964514335.1 uncultured Anaerolineaceae bacterium | reverse complement strand
CCTGGGCGCACAAGGTAGTCAGCAGGTCCAAATCCGCATGGGCGTAGGCCTGCGGTTCGTAGCTCTGCAAACTCAACACGCCGATGGGGCCATGCGCGCCCAACAAAGGCACAAAGAGGGCGCTTTGCGGCTGGCGGTCATCCCCAATTTGGTGGATGCGCCCCTGGGCGGCCAGGCGGGCACGCTCGGCGGCCAGATCAACAATGCGCGGCCGACCGCTGCGGATGGTATCGCTGGTGGGGCCTTCGCCCAGAGTGTAAACTGGAAACTTGCCGGGGTCGGTCAGAACATCATCCACCACCGCGTAGCTGCAACGAATGAGCTGGGTTTCGGGGTCATACGAAGAAATGACCATGTAGGGTGAAGCGAAATGGGGCTGGATGACTTCGCGGTAGAGGAATTCAAAAATTTTGTCGAGAGACAGCATGGCCGTAAGCTGGCTGCCGGTTTTCTGGACGACCATTAACTTGGCGCGTTCGGTTGCCAGGGACTCTACGATGTGGTTTTGGGATTCGAGGGTGTTGCCCAAACCCTGTACCAGCAGGGCGGTAGAGAGGGTGACGATGGCATTGACCAGCAGGAAGTTGCTGCCAACCACAAACCAGCCTTCCAGCCCGTAACCATGCAAGGCGGACATGAACGGGACATTCAACCAGGTCCAGAGCAGGGCAAATACAAGCGTAAGAAAGTTGAGCGCAAGGGCAACCACCCCGGCGCGCGCCCCCAGTAACAGGGCGGCCAGCGGGGGGAAGGCAAACATCCAGTACAGACCGGCGCCGGTGGGCCCGGTAAATGCCAGCACGACCACCCCTACCAGATACACCAGACCGACCATAAAACGCGCCCGCCAGACACTATCCAGCCGGTGCGAACGCAGCACGAAGAACACGGAAATGTAGGCCAGCAGGTCAAAGAGCGCCAGGCCGGTGAAGCCCGCCTGCCAGGCCAGCCACACGCTGGGCAATACGACGAAGAGACCGACGGAAAGCACCAAACCGACCAGACGGTCAAAGGCGGCCGAACGCCAGGCGGCAAGGCTATGCAGCGGCGCCCCCTGCGGCAGCAAGAGGCGGTTAAACAGGGTTTCAATTCGGCTGGTTTTTTTCATAGGCAAATGAAACCTGCTTCTGCTCCCGGCCAGGCAGAGCAGAAATATTCCCCATCTCCAGTCCAATTTTATCCTGTATTCGGACGAGCAAGTTTGAGGTTACAGAATTGTAGGGCAGATGTCCCCGGGCAGGCGGGACACCTGCAACTGCGATTGGGAAACAGGCACGGGTATGCTGGAATTAGCGAATTCCGGTTAAAGCAGACAAACATTGTCCACAACCGGCAATTTAATAGGAGTGAACTATGAAAGTCATCCTGAACCGGAACCTGTGCCAGCGACACGCCCCGGCCTGTGAGGCCTGTTTCGGGAACAAAATCGCCCTGAACGCTTTTGACGTGGCCGACTGTGTTCTGGAAATTCGTGACCCGGAGCGCAAGGACATTGTGACGATTCACATGACCGACCGGGATGGCCTGGAAAAAACCCTGCTTATCGAGCGGGACACCTGGCCGGAAGCCTTTGACTCCTGGATGCTTTTGTATGAAAAGCAGCAGGCGGCGCTGGGGGCCGGTTGATGGCCGAGGCAGGGTATACGTTCATCCCTGACCTGGCGGGCCTGATTGAAGAGATTCAGGCCGAAGGCGTGGTCAGCCGCACGGTGGCGAACACGCCGGCCTTTAAAGCGACCCTGTTTGGTTTTGATGCCGGGCAGGAGTTGACCGAACACCAGACCCCCCAACCGGCCCTGTTGCATTTCATCAGCGGGGAGTTTGACCTGACGCTGGGCGGGGAGCAGCAAACGGCCACCACGGGCAGCTGGCTGTATATGCCGCCCAACCTCGCGCATGCCCTGCGCGCCCGTAGCGCCGGGCGGTTTCTGCTGGTGGTTTTGAAAACGGATAAATCCGGCTGATTTTGTGTTTTTAGTCTTCTCTGCTATGATGAAATTCAGCAGAGGAGGTGGCCATGCAACCGGAAGACCCTGTCAAGGCTTCTGAAGCGCGCTTCGGTGAATTTGCCTCAAAGTATGTAACCAGCGCCAGCCATGCCAAAG
>CAZEQN010000237.1:0-3690 GCA_964514335.1 uncultured Anaerolineaceae bacterium | reverse complement strand
GCGCGTGAACGTGAAGGTGGTCGAGGGCACGCGCGAGCGGATCCAGGCCTATGAAGTTGTCGGCACCCCGCAATCCAACGCCGACCAGCTCTCCGGCGGCAACCAGCAACGCCTGCTCTTCGCCATGCTCAACCCGGACCTCAAACTCGCCCTCCTGAACCAGCCCACCCGCGGGTTGGATGTGCGTTCGGCCGACTACATCTGGGAAACGCTCTACCGCCGCCGCGCCGAAGGCGCCGCCATCCTCTTCATCTCACCCGACCTCGACGAGGTCATCGAACGCAGCGACCGCATTGCCGTCTTCTCCGGCGGCCAGATGTCGCGCATCGTGGATGCCAGCCAGACTACCGCCTCTGAACTCGGTCACCTGATTGGAGGCCGCCAGTGAACCTCCGCAATATCCTGCGCCGCCTGTGGCCCATCATGCCCACTCTGGCCTCGCTGACCTTCATCGCTGCGCTATTGCTCGCCTTTGGCGCTGACCCGCGCACCGCCCTGGAAGCCATGTGGCAGGGCGCCTTTGGCAGCCAGGACCGCATCTTAAGTACCATCGCCTTCTGGATTCCCCTAAGCCTGTGCGCCATCGGCCTGATGCTCACCTTCACCGCCGGTCTGTGGAACATCGGCATTGAAGGCCAGATGATACTCGGCGCCCTCGGTGCCTCGTGGGTCGCCCTCACCTTCGCCGACCAGCCCGCCCGGGTACTCATCCCGCTGGAGATTCTGGCGGCCATGACCGCCGGCGCCCTCTGGGCTGGCATCAGCGCCGTCCTCAAAACCCATGGCAAAGTGCATGAAATTTTCAGCGGCCTGGCCCTCACCAACCTGGCCGTCATCCTCACCAACTACCTCATCTCCGGCCCCTGGCAACCCCCCGAAGGCGGCTCATTCCGCGGCACCGCCCCCTTCGCCGCCGCCGCCCTGCTGCCGCGCTACGCCGAGAGCCGCTTCAGCCCGCTTTCACTCATCCTGCTCACGCTGGCGTTCATCGCCGCCGCCATCCTGCTGGGCAACACCACCTGGGGCCTCAAACTCAAAGCCCTTGGCCGCAACCCGCGCTCGGCTTTCCTGCTCGGCGTTTCCAGCAACCGCGAAACGCTGGCCGCCATGCTACTGTGCGGCGCGCTGGCCGGGCTGGCGGGCGCGGTGCGGGTACTCTCCTGGTTTGATAGCCTGCGCCAATCCATCTCGGGCGGCATCGGCTTCCTCGCTCTGCTGGTCGTCATGCTCGCCGCCTACCGCATCCTGTGGGTGCCTTTCGTAGCCTTCTTCTTTTCCGCCGTCCTGCAGGGCAGCATCACCCTCCAGTTGCGCACCCAGTTGCACTCTTCGCTGGGCGGCATCCTGACTGGCGTGCTGGTGCTCTTTACCCTGCTGTTTGGCGATTTCAACAACCTCAAGCGTTTGAGAAAGTCCGCTCGCAATGAATGAACTGCTGATTGTTAAGATTCTCTCGTCCATCATCCTGCAAGCCGCCCCGCTGATGATTGCCGTCACCGGCGAAACCATCACCGAACGCGCCGGCGTGGTCAATCTCTCGCTGGATGGCAAGATGCTCCTGGCCGCCATGACAGGTTTTGCCGTGGCCCACCAGTTTCAGAGCGTCTTGCTCGGTTTTGCGGCCGCCGCCGCCATCGGCGCCCTGTTTGCCCTCATCGTCGCCTTCGGCAGTATCACGCTTAAACTCAACCAGGTTGCCATCGGATTTGTACTCACGCTTTTAGGCAGCAGCTTGAGCGCCTTTCTGGGCCAGAATTTCACCCGCCTGCCCGGCCCCAGCGTAGGCAAGTTCAGTATCCCCTATCTCAAAGATTTGCCCGTGCTCGGCCCAATGTTCTTTGACCAGAACGCCATTTTTTACTTCGCTGTTCTCGTGGTCTTCGCCGCCTGGTGGTGGCTCTTCCGCACCCAGCCCGGCCTGTTTCTGCGCGCCGCCGGCGAACGCCCGGAAGCCGCCTTTGCCCGCGGCGCTCATGTGAACCGCCTGCGCTATTTCTACACTCTCCTCGGTGGCGCGCTGGTCGGCATTGCCGGTGCCTCGTATTCGCTCGGCATCAAAATCGGCTGGAGTGAGAACCACACCGCCGGCCTCGGCTGGATCGCCCTCGCCATCGTCATCTTTGGCGGCTGGTCGCCGATTCGCGGCGCGGTGGGCGCCATCCTCTTTGGCGCTACCAAAGCCCTCGCCACGGCCTTTCAACAAAATGTCGCCGGTGTGTCTGTCCAGACCTTCAACGCGCTGCCCTGGGTACTGATGATTATCGTCCTGCTGCTGGTCAGCAGCGATTGGGTCAGCCGGGCGGCGAACTGGCTGCCCCCGCGCCTGCGCGGCCCCTTCCTGCGCCTGGTACAGGTCGCCCCACCTCGCGCCCTCGGCATCGAATTCAAGCAGGATTAATCGGCAGGCACCCCGACCTATTACTACTTACTACTCACTCCTCACTCGTTACCAGTTACCAGTTACTATTTACCAGTTACCATCTTCTCCAACACCCCCAAATCCACCGGCGCCACCTGCGGCGCGACCATTCGGCTGGTGACCGCCTCCGGGTCTTTCAGGCCGTGCCCGGTACACACCGCCACCACCCGTTGACCCTGTAAATCCAGTCGGCCGGCTGACAGTTCATCCGCCAGCCCGGCCAGCCCCGCCGCGCTGGCTGGCTCTACCCACACGCCCTCGGCCGCCAGCCGCGCCTGCATCGCCAGAATCGCCGCGTCGCTCGTCGCCACAATTCGCCCGCCGCTTTCCTCGGCTGCCGCCAGCGCCTGTTCACCCCGCGCCGGCCGCCCAATCCGGATGGCCGTCGCCACCGTTTCCGGCTGCTCTATTGCGCGCCCCAGCACCAATGGCGCGGCCCCGGCCGCCTGCACCCCCAGCAACCGCGGGCGCGCCGCCCGCTGCTGAAAACCCAGCCAGTAGGCGCTGATGTTCCCGGCATTGCCCACCGGCAGGCACAGCCAGTCCGGCGCGCCGCCCAGCGTTTCCAGAATTTCAAACGCCGCCGTCTTCTGGCCTTCCAATCGATACGGATTTATCGAATTCACCAGCGCCACCGGCTGGCTGCCGCTCAATTCCACCACCAGCCCCAGCGCATCATCAAACGAGCCGTCCACCTGCACCACCTGCGCCCCATAGGCCACCGCCCCGGCCAGCTTACCGGCCGCCACCTTGCCCTGCGGGATTAACACAATCGCTTTCATCCCAGCCCGCGCCGCATAGGCCGCCGCACTGGCGGCTGTGTTGCCGGTGCTGGCGCAAATCACCGTTTGCACGCCCCGCCCCGCTGCCTCGCTGATGGCAGCCGTCATCCCGCGGTCTTTGAATGAACCGGTCGGGTTCAGTCCTTCATATTTCACATACAACTCAAACCCGCCGCCCAGCTCCGCCGCCAGACGTGGCATCGGAATCAGCGGTGTACCGCCCTCGTGCAGGGTGATGTCCAGCGTATGCGCCGGTAAATCCAGCCACGCCCGGTACTTCGCCAGCAGGCCGCTCATGGCGTTTTGCCGGAGAACTTCTGCCGTGCCGCCTCGTCCAGCCCTTCCAGCGCCAATGCCAGCTCATGCGCGCTGCGCTGGGCCGCCCCCGCCATCGCATACTCAAACAACGGCCCGCGTTCGGGGTAATCCAGATTCATCTGGGCATGCGAATCCAATGGCAGCCGCTGCGTCGCCCAGTCGCGCGTGCGT
>CAZEQN010000236.1:952-3774 GCA_964514335.1 uncultured Anaerolineaceae bacterium | reverse complement strand
GCGGCCCTGTTTGAGCGCGAGTTAAAGCAACCCGACACGACCTGCAAAGCCGAGGGCGGCCCGGTGGCCGGGCAGTTCAGCATCCAGATCCAAAACCCGGAGCTCAACCCGCGCTTCGTGGGCGGCCTGATACGGGATGTCAAAATTCAGCCCAGCCCGGGCTGGGTGCAACGCCGCCTGCGGCTGGCCGGCCAGCGGCCGATTAACAACATCGTGGATGTCACCAACTATGTGATGCTGGATATCGGCCAGCCGCTGCACGCCTTTGACTACGACGAACTGGTGCGCCGGGCGGGCGGCAAGCCCCCGACCCTCATCACCCGCACCGCCAAAAAGGGCGAGAAACTGACGACCCTCGATGAAGTCGAGCACGAAATGCAGGACTTCACCGTGCTGGTGGCAGATACGAAAGGCTCACACTCCATCGGCGGTATCATGGGCGGGCTGGATACCGAGGTCACCGAGAAAACGACCAACGTGCTGCTGGAAAGCGCTAACTGGAACTTCATCAACATCCGCCAGACGCTCGGCTATCTGAAGATGAACTCCGAGGCCTCCTACCGCTTCAGCCGCGGCGTGCACCCGGCCCTGGCCCCGCGCGGCGTGGGCCGCGGACTGGAACTGATGCGCCAGTGGGCCGGCGGCAGGATCTGTGAGGGGCTGGTGGATGAATACCCCCAGCCCTACACCGACCCGACCACCGAACTGACCGCCGAGGATGTGCGCCGCTGGCTGGGGATTGAACTGCCTGCCAAGAACATCGCCGCCATCCTCAACCGGCTGGGGTTCATCACCAAAGTCAAAGGCGAAAGCATCCATGCCACCGCCCCTGACCATCGCGTGGATATCTCGGCCGACCCGGTCATTGGCAAGGCTGACCTGCTGGAAGAAATCGCCCGCGTGTATGGCTATGACAACATCCCCGAAACGCGGCTGGCCGATGTGCTGCCGCCCCAGCGCAACAACGCCACGCTGGAATTTGAAGAGCGCGTGCGCGACCTGCTGGTGCGGGCCGGTTTGCAGGAAATCATCACCTACCGCCTGACCAGCCCGGAGCGCGAGGATAAACGCCTGCCGCCCGGCGTGGCCCCTGACCCCAAGCCCTATGTCACCCTCAAGAATCCCATCACGCCTGACCGCTTCGCCATGCGCAAGAGCATGCTGGCCAGCATGCTGGAGATTCTGGAGCGCAACGCCCGCCTGCGGGCGCGGCTGGCCTTCTTCGAAATCGGCTTTGTGTATCACGACTCGGAAAGCGGCCCGCTGCCGGATGAGAAGCCGCGCCTGATTTTCGCCATCACCGGCCCACGCGACCTGCCGAACTGGCAGGGCAGCGACCCCGACCTGCTGGACTACTACGACCTTAAAGGCATCGCCGAGGCCCTGCTGGACGGCCTGCACCTGACCGGCATCCGTTACGAGCCCGGCCAGCACCCTTCCTTCCACCCGGGCAAGCAGGCGCGGGTACTGGCGGGCGAGCGCCAGCTCGGCACGCTGGGCGAACTGCACCCGGCCGTGCACGGCCAGCACGACCTCGGCCCGGCCCCGGTGCTGGTGGCGACCTTCGCGCTGGATGCGCTGATGGCCGCCGCCCCGCCGCGCCATGAAATGCGCGAGGTGCCCGCCTTCCCGCCGGTGCTGGAAGACCTGGCCTTCATCGTGGATGAAGCCCTGCCCGCCGGGCAGGTGCAGGCGCTCATCGAGCAGACCGGCGGCAGCACGCTGGCCGGGGTGCGCCTGTTTGATGTCTATCGCGGCGAGCAGTTGGGCAAAGGCAAGAAGAGTCTGGCCTACGCCCTCACCTACCAGGCCGCCGACCGCACCCTGACGGATGACGAAGTCGCCAAGTTGCGCAAGAAAATCATCGGGCGGCTGGAACGCGAGCTGGGCGCAACGCTGCGGGCGTGAAGCAAGTTTATTGTAGGGGCTACCTGCTGGTCGCCCCTACTCTTCCAGTTCTAGCAGGTAGATGATTTGGCAGAACTTGCCAGCCTTTATCAGGCATCGGAGAAGACACCCGGGCTATAATCTTTCAAAAGCTATCCCGCTGGATTTTTCATGACCTCTGACAAAAAAACGCCCGCCCCACGAAAAAAGAAGCCTACCGCCACTTCTGCCTTTGGCGTGGGCAAGCGCGAGGCGCACGACAGCTCGGCCTTTTACAATGGCCGAATGTATCAGGGGCTATTCTCCGAACCCCTCGATGAAAAAACTCTTAAAGCGATAGAAGTGCCGCCGCCCGGCGACTGGGCCAATCAGATTTACTGCCACACCGCCGAAGATATGCACCACATCCCCGATAACAGCATCGGCCTGGCGGTGACTTCGCCGCCCTATAACGCCAACAAGGAATATGACGACGACCTCTCGCTGACCGAATATCTCGGCCTGATTTCACGCGTCGGGGCCGAAGTGTACCGGACGCTGCGGCCGGGCGGGCGTTATGCGGTCAATATCGCCAACCTCGGCCGCAAGCCGTACATTCCCATGAGCGCTTTCTTTTATCAGGTACATATCGCCCTCGGGTTTTTGCCGATGGGCGAAGTCATCTGGCAGAAGGCCAAGGGCGCCAGCGGCTCTACGGCGTGGGGCAGCTGGATGAACGCCAAAGCCCCCCGCCTGCGCGACCTGCATGAGTATGTGCTGGTGTTCGCCAAGCAGTCTTTTTCTCGGCCAGACAAAGGCGAGAGCGACATCCCCCAGGAAGAGTTCATGGCCGCCACGCTTTCGGTGTGGGAAATCCCGCCCGAGTCGGCCAGGCGCGTCGGCCATCCGGCCCCGTTCCCGGAGGCGCTGGCCGAACGCCTGATTCGCCTGTACTC
>CAZEQN010000236.1:0-942 GCA_964514335.1 uncultured Anaerolineaceae bacterium | reverse complement strand
ACCGCGGTGGCGGCGGCAGGCAATGGCCGGGGGTATGTCGGCTATGAGGTGAATGAGGAGTATGTGAAGTTAGCGCAGGGAAGGATTAAGAGTTTGGAAAGATGAGGGTTTACCAACTCACTGTTATATGGCTCCAACACTTCCTAGGCTGAGTTTATCATGCAAAAAACTGTTGTGTATTACATCCTATTCAATTAGAATACAAAGAAGTTCTCAGCAAATAGCTAAATATACCTAGTAGTGTAAATTCCGAGTTCCTGCTATTTAGCCTTATCACGATTAAGAATCATCAATAAGGGAGAATTCGGGTGGAATTCACGGATACAATCTACCGAAGTAATAACCGTAAAGTATTTGTTAAACTAATCAGACATTTCCTCATTGCAACTCTAGGTGGGTTTATAAGTTTTGCATCGATAACAAAAGGATTGCTTGAGTACGTTTCATTCTTCAGCAACAGATTGGAATTTCTAACAATTACTGGGATATTCGGAATTTATTTTTCTTTTCTACACTTCATGATTGGCGGGTTGATCTATGGGACTATTATGACGGGATGGCGGATTTACGTGGGCAAATCGCATATCCATGTAATTCCAGCGGAACCCAACAACGACAAATCTAGCATAATGATTCTTTCAGAAGGATTAGTAACAGAAATTGAAAACCTCCATAAAGAGGGAAAATCAGCTGAGGTGGTAAGGGTAGGAAGAATGATAAGCCGGCAACTGCAACTTAGTGGTCGAAACAAGGAGAGGGTAAAGGTAGGAAGGTTAGTGGAGGATGCCGCTTCAAGTATTTCAAGAATTTCGGATCAAGTACAAGCACTTATAGACGATATTGGCTGGACAAATGTTCTGCTTGGCAACTCCCCGGAAGCAAAGAGGAATATTGAACATGGAATTAAGCTGGCTGAGAGAAACGGCCTATATTATTGGGCAG
>CAZEQN010000235.1:0-3795 GCA_964514335.1 uncultured Anaerolineaceae bacterium | reverse complement strand
CGCGGAATGCGGAAATACTCCACCGTGCGCGCCAGCGCAAACGAGTTGGGCGGGATAACGCACACTTCGCCTTCAAAATCCACCATGGATTTGGTGTCAAAATTCTTGGGGTCAACCACGGCTGAAAAGACATTGGTGAAAATTTTGAATTCATTGGCGACCCGGATGTCATAGCCATAGGAAGACACGCCATACGAGATGACGCCGTCGCGTACCTGGCTGTCCACAAAGGGTTCAATCATGCCATGTTCGCGGGCCATCTTGCGGATCCAGTGATCGGGTTTCAGTCCCATGCGGCTCTCCTCGGTTGGGGGGATGCCCCATTTAACCACAGGTTGTGTAAAGGCGCGTCACGGTGGGCAAATTCCACCAGGCTGGGTTTTCATTGCGACCCCGCAGGGCGAAGCAATCTCATACTCCCGGGTGCAGATTGCTTCGGCGGATAAAAACCCGCCTCGCAATGACAGGCTCATCTCTTTTAACTATTGGCGTCGCCGTCAGGGCGAAATGCAAAACGGCACGAGCGTGAGTCCCCCGGCCTGCACTTCCACCTCGGCCCGGTAGGTGCGGCCATAGGTCAGCGCGACCTGATAACGCCCGGCCGGCAGGCCGCTGGCGGCGTATTGCTCACCCCAGGCGTCATCGCTGTTTGCGCCCGCGCCATAGGCTTCCAGAAAGACCCGGCGGGTGTTATCTTCGTCCAGCGGGGTGATGACCAGCGGCAGGCCGGGTATCGGCTGGCCGTTCCCATCCAGCACATAGGCCGCCAGCGCGCCGCTGCCAGCGGGCAGAGCCAGCCACAACTCCGGGTTGCGGGTGGCGGCGTACTCGTTTTCGCCAAAACGCACTTCAAAGTGCAGGTGGTTGCCGAGCGCCACACCAGTCGCTCCCACCTGGCCGATTTCCTGCCCGACCGCGACCGATTCCCCAGCCGTGACCGCAATCGTTGAAAGATGGCCGTACAGGGTAAAAATCGGCGCGGGCTGGCCAGCCAACTGGTGTTCCAGTACGACCACATTGCCATAGAAGCGCGGCCAGAAAGCGATTTCAGTTTCATCATCCGGGCCGGCAAAGACCACCCGCCCATCGGCGGCCGCCAGTACCGGCGTGCCCGGCCGGTTGACGAACTCGACGCCGTGATGCACATCGAAGCGGCCATTGGCGGTGCTGCCATAGCGGTAGGCCGGGTCAATCCTCTGGTTGTGTTGCGCGCCAATCGGGGCAGCCAGCAGAAAATGCCCGGCCACGATTTCATAGGCCGGTTCGCAAAAATGATAGGCTGGCCCCGGCAGCGGCGCGGGGGTTGGGGTGGCAGTAGGGCTGGCGGGCGCGGCGGTGGCGCTGGCGAGAACCTGCGCCGCGGGGGTCAGGCTGGCCGGGGTAGGGGTTGCAGTTGGCGCAGCCGTAATGGGCGGGGCGGCACAGCCCGCCCCCGCCAGCAGCAGGGCGGCCAGCAGGATGCGCCGCATTTCCATGCGCCGCATGGGTTTACCCCAGTCCGCCGCGCGTGCGCAGGGCGGTGTGCAGGCGGGCTTCCAGTTGGGTGGCTTCGGCATCCAGTTCGGCCACCGCAGCGTTCAGTTCGGCGGCTTTGGCCTGGTCCTGCAACGTGACGGCATTAATGCGCACATTCAGGCTGGCGGCGGTCAGCGCCGCCCGGCCCAGCGCGGCCCCACTGGCGGCATCCGAGATGGCGTTGGTGTTGCCCAGTTCGGCGGCCTGCACCGCCAGCCCAATGACCGCCAGCGCCCGGCGGGCAGATTCCAGCGGCACTTCGGCGGCGTGCAGGGTGGCGGCTTCAATGGCGGCAGCCCGGGCGGCCTGTTCTTCCTCGCTGGCTTTGGGCAGCTTGAAGGCCGCCATCACTTCGCCAAAGGCGGCGGCATCTTCCTCTACGCCTGCGGTCAGCGCCGCCCGCAGGGATTCGGCCTGTTCGGCCAGCGCCCACATCTGCTCTTCGACATCCTTGTAGGCTTTCTTGTTGACTGTCAGGCGGGCGACCATGGCACACAGGGCTGCGCCCATCGCGCCGGCGTAGGCCGCTGCCGAGCCGCCGCCCGGGGCGGCCGTTCCGGCAGCGAGGTCATCCAGAAATTGGGAGGAATCTTCTACGGCCGCGCCAGCCTCCGGCGACTCGGCAGCCGCAAGGCGGTTTTCCAGCACCTGCTGGGGGTCAAAGCCATCCAGTTGCAAATACCAGGCGGCCGCATCCGTGAGCGCCTGCTGGGGAATCAGGCCGACCAGCTCGCTGCGGGTGACGTTCAGGCCGTAGCGGGCGGCTTCGCGGCGCACCATTTCCACGGCGCGGTGCACCGGCGTGCGTTTGTAGTTGGTGAGGTTCATCGAAATCTGGGCCTGGCCCTCCACCAGCAGGCCGAGCGCCTTAACGTAGCGCAGGCCGCCGGAGAGGTGGCGCACGGCCTTGCCGATGGCTTCAGCGGCGGGCAGGTCGGGGCGGTCCAGATAGACATTCCAGGCAATCAGCGGGCTGCGCGCCCCGATGACGGTCGCCCCGGCCGGGGTGGCCTGCGCCGGGCCAAAGTCCGGGGCGCGCTCGGGGTTATCGGCCACTTCGGCCTTCCAGCCTTCGTACTCGCCCTTGCGGACGTTGGCGAGGTTTTCGCGTTCCGGGCGGGTGGCGGCTTTTTCATACAGATACACCGCAATGCCCAGTTCGTCGCCCACGCGTTTGCCGAGGCGGCGGGCGATTTCGATGCAGTCGCTCATCGTCACGTCCCGAATCGGCACAAAGGGCACCACATCCGTCGCGCCAATGCGGGGGTGCTCGCCAGAGTGCTGGTCCAGATTAATCAGCCGCGCCGCGGTCGCAATCGCATCAAAGGCGGCCTGCTCCACCGCGGCCGGCGCGCCGACAAAAGTGACCACCGTGCGGTTGTGGTCGGCATCGCTGCTGTGGTCGAGCAGGGTCGCGCCCGGCACAGCCCGGATGGCGTTCAGGATTTCTTCGATGACTTCGGGGCGGCGGCCCTCGGAAAAGTTGGGGATGCACTCCACCAGTGGCTGGCTCATGGGAAACTCCTGGGAGGGTGAAACGGTGAGAGGTTGCCGGGCGGCAGCCCCCTGCCCCGGCGGCAGTTTATTCCAGACGGAAACAGATTTCGCGGTAGCCGTTGCGGTTGTAGAGGTCGGTGGCGAACACCACCGGCGCACCCCACAGGTCGCTCAAGGCCTGAAACGACAACCCGGCCACCGGGTCATGGTCGGACTGTTCCTGCCCCAGCGAGAAAGCCACAATGACATACGCCCCGGGGGCGGCCACCCGTTTCCATTCCGCCACCGTGCGGGCGGGGTCCATGCTGTGGTCAAACGAGTTGGTGAAGAGCAGGTCGAAACGGCCGCTCCAGTCGGCCGGCAGTTCGTCAAAACTGCCGACGTGGATATCGGTGCGGGCGGCATCCGGGTTGATTTCCACGCCCAGCACGCGACCATCGCTGCGGCCGCCGGCCCCCAGCCCGAAGCGGCGGGCGAGGCGGATTTTGTCATGGGCGTTGTTGGTGCTGTCCAGCCGCACCGCCAGTTGCGCCAGCGGGCCGAGGCGCAGCAGCGGGCTGAAGAAGCCCAGCCGGAAGAGGTCATTCTCGGCGCCGGAGCGCACCCCGAGGCACAGAATCCGGTTGGGCCGCCAGGCGGTGCGCAGCGAGCGGCTGCGGCCATCGCGGTAATAATCCCACGCAATCAGTTCGCGGTAGCGCAGGATGTCGCGCAAATAGACCTTGCAGTAATCGAACTTCTTGCGGCTGCGGGCGACCTGGATATCGACATATTCCTGGCGGT
>CAZEQN010000234.1:0-3822 GCA_964514335.1 uncultured Anaerolineaceae bacterium | reverse complement strand
GCATGCTACGCCCCTACAATAGTCGCGATGCGTAGGTGAAAGCAGAGTTGACTAAGAGCGTGGTTGTGAAGGCCGTACTTAGAGATTGAAGCGCACATGCAGGATGTCGCCGTCCTGCACGATGTATTCCTTGCCTTCCACCCGGAACTTGCCCACATTGCGGGCCTCGGCCATGCTGCCCAGGCTGCTTAAATCCTCATAGGCCACTACTTCGGCCCGGATGAAGCCCTTTTGCAAATCGGTGTGGATGACGGCTGCCGCTTCCGGGGCGGGCGCGCCGACCCGCACTGTCCAGGCGCGGACTTCGTCCTCGCCGACAGTGAAGAAGGACTGCAAACCGAGCAACTGGTACGAGGCGCGAATCATGCGGTTCAGGCTCGGCTCGGTGATGCCATATTCCTCCATGAACATAGCGGCGTCTTCGGGCGGCAACTGGGCGATGTCCATTTCCAGCCTGCCCTGCAGGGCGATGGCGTTGGGGGTCAGGTCGGCCACATCCGGGGCGCTCTGGCTCTCGCCCAGGTTCAGCACCACCAGCATCGGTTTGAGGGTGAGGAACTGGTAGCCGCCCAGCGATTTGCGTTCCTCGCCAGTCAGGTCCATGGTGCGCAGGGGCTGGTCGGCCGAAAGGCAGGCGTGCAGGCGGTCAAACAACGCCACCTCGCGCTCGAGCTCGGCCTTGTCGCGGCCGCCCTTGCCGCGGTCTTCCTTTAACTTTTGCACCTTGTTTTCCACGGTAATCAGGTCCACCAGCAGCAGTTCGCCCGCCATGCCTTCGATGTCGCGGCGCGGGTCAAGGCTGCCGCTGCGATGCGGCACGCTGTCGTCTTCAAAGCAGCGCACCACATGCAGGAAGCCATCCATCTGGCCCAGTTCGTTGCGCAGCGGCCCGGCGATATCGCCCTGCCCGCCGCCCTCCAGCCCGGCGATGTCGGCATAGGTCACCTTGGCGTAGGAGGTTTTCTTTGGATTGTACATTTTGGAGAGTACATCCACGCGCGGGTCGGGTACATCCACCACGGCGGTGTGCACTTCCATTTTGCCGCTCATTGTAGTCGGCACATTGCCGCGCGTCAGGGCGTTGAAGATGGTGGTTTTGCCGGTTTGCGGCAGTCCGATAATTCCGAGTTTCATGAGACCTCTTGGTTAGAGAATAGGTTGCGCCGCCGGTTGAGCCCGGTGCGTTTGCCGCCGCCACAGCAGGATGGCGGCCAGCGGCAGGAGGGTAATCAGGGCGCTGTACAGGTTGAGCAGGGCGTAGCCCTGGGCGGCGAACACCAGCCCGCTCAAGTAAGCCGCGGCGGCGGCGGCCAGACCCAGAAAGACATCATTAAAGCCCTGGGTGCGGGCGCGCTCGGCCGGGGTGAGCTGGTCGGCGAGCAACGCCGAGCCGCCCACAAAGCAGAAGTTCCAGCCCAGCCCGAGCAGGAAGAGGGCCAGCGAGAGCAGCGGCGTGCCGACGGAAAGCGGGGCGATGACAAACGAGAGCAGCAGAATCAGGCAGCCGGTCAGGATGGTGGGGAAACGCCCCCAGCGGTCGGCCAGGCGGCCGGTAAAGACCGAGAAGGCGAACATGCCGAGCGTGTGGGCCGAGAACACCAGCGAGATGGCGGTGAAGGGGTGGTCGTGGTGGCGCATGTGGAGCGAGGTAATACCCATCACGCCAATCATCACCATCTGTGAAAGCGAAATCGAAAGGATGGCGGCGATGACTGCCGGCTGGCGCAAAATTTCGCCCAGCGGGCGCGGCGTTTCACTGGGGCGCTCGGCCACCGGCACGGCTTCGGCCAGTTGGCGCGCAATCGTCTGCGGTTCCGGCCGCAGGCCGAGCCAGACGGTCAGCGTACCGAGCAGGTACAGCCCCAGCCCGGCGGCAAATGGCCCGGCCAGTTCTGGCAGGCCAGCGGCCAGCGCCCACTGGCTGGAAGGCGCCACCAGCAACGGGCCACCCACCGCCCCGACCGTACCGCCCAGCACCACGTAGGCAATTGCCCGGCCGCGCACGGCTGGCAAATTGACCTCGGCGGCGATAAAGCGCGACAGGCCGCTGGCCGAGCGGGCAAAGCCCAGCCCGAGCATCGCCCCCAGAAAGAGGGCGAAGTTCCCCGCCTGGACTGCGACTACGGCCACGCCCGCCCCGAGGATGCCAAAGGCCAGGCCGAGCGCCAGCCCGTTGCGGCGGCCGGTGCGGTCCCACAGCAGGCCGAAGACATACGCGGCCGGGGCGGCGGCCAGATTGTTGACGGCATTCGGGATGCCAGCCAGCGCTTCGCTGCCGCCCAAATCGGTCGCCACAATCGTCATCAGGGTTGCCATGGCAATCAGCCCGGCCGAAGTGAAGGACTGGGCGATGAACAGCGTAACCGCAATACGGGTCTGGATGGTTTTCAGGTTTTCCGGCAACATACGGCCTCAACACCCTTGAAGGGGCGAAACATTCGGATTATACTTGCGCAGCCTTGCCGAAGTGGCGGAACTGGCAGACGCGCGCGACTCAAAATCGCGAGTCCTTTGGACGTGTGGGTTCGATTCCCACCTTCGGCACTCCGCAAAACACCGCATTCTATCACAGCGCCCCCAAATGGGGCGTTGGGGTTTAAGCGGCCTGCATCCGGTATAATTCAGGGCTGGCGCGCCCCTGTGCCGCCCCTTTGCCTATGTTCCCTGACCAGCCCGCTCACACCCGCGCCCTGATACTTGCCGAAGTCGCCCAATCGCATGATGGCAGCCTCGGCCTGGCGCATGCCTTCATTGACGCCGCCGCCCGCGCCGGGGCGGATGCGATTAAATTCCAAACTCACATCGCCGCCGCCGAAAGCACCCCCGGCGAGCCGTGGCGGGTGAAATTCAGCAAGCAGGATGAAAGCCGCTACGCCTACTGGCAGCGGATGGAATTCACCCCCGAGCAGTGGCACGGCCTCAAAGCGCACGCCGATGAAGCCGGTCTCAAATTCATGTCCTCGCCTTTTTCGCTGGAAGCGGTTGAATTGCTGGAACAGGTGGGCAACTATGCCTGGAAAATCGCCTCGGGCGAGCTGGGCAACACCCCCATGCTGGCGCGCATCGCCGCCACTCGCGGGCCGGTCTTCCTCTCTTCCGGCATGAGCCCGCTGGCTGAAGTGGATGCGGCCGTGGACTTTTTCAAGGCACACGGCAACCCGCTGACCGTGCTGCAATGCACATCGGCGTACCCCTCCCCGCCTGAAAAAATCGGCCTGAACCTGATTCCGTTTTACCGTGAACGCTATGGCACGCCGGTCGGTCTTTCCGACCATTCCGGCAGCATCTACCCCGGGCTGGCGGCCGCTGTGCTTGGCATTGATGTTTTGGAAGTGCATCTGGCGCTGCACCGCGATATGTTCGGGCCGGATGTGATTGCTTCCGTCACTACCGAGGAACTCGCCCAACTGGTGCAGGGCGTGCGCTTCATCGAAGCCATGCGTGCCAATCCGGTGGATAAAGATGCCCTGGCCGGTGAACTGCAGCCCCTGCGTGCCCTCTTCACCCGCAGCATCGTGGCGCGCCGCGACCTGCCGGCTGGCGCCGTGCTGGCCGCCGAAGACCTCGTACTCAAGAAGCCCGGCAGCGGCCTGCCGCCCGACCAGCTGCCCGCCGTGATTGGCCGCCGCCTGCGCCGCGCCCTGCCGGCTGATAGCCTGTTGCAGGCTGAAGACCTGGAATAGATGCCCATGAAACGCAAAGTGTGTGTCGTCGTTACCGCCCGCCCATCCTACTCGCGCATCAAGACTGCTCTGGATGCGATCGTTGCCCACCCCGACCTGGAACTGCAACTGGTGGTGGCCGCCAGCGCCCTGCTGGACC
>CAZEQN010000233.1:0-3843 GCA_964514335.1 uncultured Anaerolineaceae bacterium | reverse complement strand
GGCGGGGTCGCGGGCGAGGGCCAGCAGGCCGGCCCCGGCGGCTGCGGCGGTGCGGCGGATGTTTTCGAAGCTGGGCTCGGTTTTGAGGTCATGGGCGGGTTCGGCGCCGGTGAGGCGGTTGAGGTACCAGGCTTCCGAGCCGACGAGGTGGATGAGGGTTTCACGGATGGCGCCTTTGGTGGCGGTGGTGGGGGGCGTATCGAGTTGCTCATCCGTGAGGGCGGCGCAGGCTTCAATGATGCGTTCGTTGGCCCATTGGTTGTGTTCAAAGAGGCGGGCGAGGAGGTTTTCGGTCATGGGGGTGTCTCCGGTGGGGGCGGGTGGGAGTGAGGGTAATGTACCACAGGGGGGAGGTGGGAGGGGTTGGGAGATTGCTTCGGCGGTAAAGCCGCCTCGCAATGACAAGATGAGGGGGAAGGGTCGAGCTTAGCTCAACCCCTACGAATGGGACGGGAGGGTGTTTTTTCCAATGAACATTCTATTATTCTATTTTGGTTGGGATTCTTCGCTACGCTCAGAATGACAAGATGGGGCGGTTGGGTATAATCTACGCAAACCTACACAAGGAGAATGACAGATGGCTGGCGCAAAGAAGATGTTTTACGGTTTGAATCATTTTATTTTTGGCTGGGGTTTCGTGCAGATTGCCCTGATTGGGTTCGCGTTCTTCGGGGCGATGGACTCCAGCATTCATGGCATGAGCGGCCTGCTGCTGACGGTGGCGGCGCTGCTGGCGTTGATTGCGGCGGTGGTGGCGAAGCTGGGCGGCCAGACGATTGGCCTGGCGGCGCTGCTGTTCGTCATCCTCGGGGCGCAGGGCTTCTTCATCCATTCGCCCGGCCTGGCGCCGTTTGTGCGCGGCCTGCACCCGGTCTTCGGGCTGGTGGTGATGTTCATGGCGCGCTATCAGGCGGCCAAGTCCAAGGCCTGATTTTTTCTGCAGAACGCCAAAGCCCGCCCACCCGGCGGGCTTTTTGTTTGGGCGGGACGGGACAATCGGCCTGTGAAGTGTGGACAATCATCCCTAGATAAATCGGAGTGAGGACGTAAGATTAGGAGAGAACCCGCGTTGTGAAAGGAATGACGATGGAAAAGAAAGAACTGATTAAACTGCTGAACGAAGACCTGGCGAATGAATTTGGGGCCATCATTCAGTACCTGACCTATGCCGCCAAGGCCACCGGCCCGTACCGGCCGCAACTGGCGGCCTTTTTCCTGCAGGAAGTGGCCGATGAGCAGCTGCACGCCCAGTTTCTGGCGAACAAAATCGTAGCGCTGGGCGGCGAGCCGGTGACCGTGGCCGCGCCGGTGGCGGCGGCCGGGAATAACCGCGAGATGCTGCAAGCGGTGCTGGCGGCGGAATTGAAGGCCGGCAAGGGCTACACCGAGCGCGCCCGCCAGGCGGATGCCTATGGCGATAAGGGCCTGGCGGTGCAACTGGAAGACATGGTGCGGGACGAAATGGGCCACTCGGAAGAGACGGAGCGCATGCTGCGCGACTGGCCGCTGTAAGCGCCGGACGCCCACGCGCCAAGCCCGCCGAAGAGGCGGGCATTTTTGCCTGGAAGGGCAGATAGGCATTTGTACTGGGTGTATGTTACAGAATTGCAATTTACAAACCTGCCTGAAAAGGTCATAATAAGAGTAGTTCTTGGGGGCAGCCAGCTTTTACGGGGCTGCCCTTTGGTTTACATTGCACTGGAGAAATTGTATGACACCCAGCCCGGACGACCTGCGAACCTACGAGCTTAGCCTGCTGAACGACCTGCTGGAAGGTTGCCAGATTATCAGCTTTGAGTGGCGCTACCTCTACCTGAATGATGCGGCGCTGGAACATGCTCGCGCCACCCGCCAGGACCTGCTGGGCAAAACGATGATGGAAGCCTACCCGGGCATTGAAAACACGCCCATGTTCGCCACCCTGCAGAAGGTGATGGAAGACCGCCAGGCGCGGCGCATGCACAATGAATTCACCTACCCGGATGGCGGCCAGGGCTGGTTTGAACTGAATGTGCAGCCGTGCATTGAGGGCATCCTGATTTTTTCGCAGGACATCACTGCCAGCAAACTGTCGAATGAAAAAACAAAACATGAACTCAAACGGCTGGCAACCCTGCGCCAGATTGATCTGACGATTCTCTCAAATACGGATTTATCAGTTATTAGCGATGTGGTGCTGGAGCATGTCATCACCAGCCTGCAAGTGGATGCGGCCATGATTTTGTTATTTGACCCGCACACGCTCACCCTGCACAAGCACGCGGCGCGCGGGTTCAACTCCTATTCGGTCAAGGATTTTGACCTCAAGATGGGCGAGGGCGTGGCAGGGCGGGTGGCGATGGATCGGGCGATTGTGTCTGTGCCACACCTGGCGCGCGAGGCGCGCTTTACGCGCCAGGCGATGGTGGCGCGTGAAGGTTTTGAGGGCTACTTTGGGGCGCCGCTACTGGCGCGTGGTGAGGTGCTGGGGGTGCTGGAGTTGTACCAGCGCGGCGAAAAGCCGGTGGATTCGGCCTGGATGAATTTCTTTGAGATTGTGGCCGGGCAGGTGGCGATTGCGATTGACCATGTGAAAACGCTGGGCGAATTGCAACGCAACAACCTGGAACTGCTGCTGGCCTATGACCACACGATTGAAGGCTGGGCGCGCACGCTGGAATTACGCGATATTGAAACCCAGGGCCACTGCCAGCGGGTGACCGACCTGACCGGACGGATGGCGGTGAAACTGGGTTACCGCGAAGCCGACCTGGTCGCCATCCGGCGCGGGGCGTTATTGCACGACATTGGCAAGCTGGGCATCCCCGATTCGATTCTGTTCAAGGAAGGCCCGCTGACCGAGGAAGAATGGGCGCTGATGCACCAGCACCCGCAAATGGCGGCCGACCTGCTGGGGCAAATTTCATTCCTCAAAAGCTCGGTGGCGATTCCGCTGTGCCACCATGAAAAATGGGATGGCACTGGCTACCCACAGGGCTTGAAGGGCGAGGCCATTCCGGAAGTGGCGCGCATGTTTGCAGTGGTGGATGTGTGGGACGCGTTGAATACAGACCGGCCCTACCGCAAACGCTGGAAACGCGCGGATATCCTGGCGCACATCCGGGAGCAGGCGGGCACACACTTTGACCCGCGCATTGTGGATGTGTTTCTGGATTTGGTGGAAGAGTAGGCGGTCCAGCCCGGATGAATCGCAACGGCGGCTCATGGGCCGCCGTTGATTTTTTAGAAGCCGCCGTGCTGCGGTACAGGCGCGGGGGCCTGCAGGCGGGCGAGGTGCTGGCGCAGGTTGTTCATCTGGTTCTCGTCAAATTCATAGACTGGCAGGTAGCCTTCCATGTTCTTGACCTTGACGCTGTAACGGGCGGCGAAGACCGGGGCTTTGACGCGGATGAAGGTTTCATCATCCACCACGATGCCGCCAACCGGGGCGTAGGCGTTGAGGCGGCTGGCGAGGTTGACCGGCCGACCGATGAGGGTGACTTCCTTGCGGTCCTGCGAACCGAGCGGGCCGATGAGGCACGGGCCGGTGGAGAGGCTGACGCGGGTGGGCAGGCTGATCTGGCGGGCGGCGGTTTGCTGGGCGTTAAAGGAGCGCACCCGGTTCTGGATTTCAAGGGCGGCCTTGAGGGCCTGCTGGGGCTGGTCAAAGAAAGCCAGCATGCCATCGCCGAGGAATTTATCCACATCGCCATTGTTCTGGTAGACGACGGTGGAGATGGCATCCAGATAGCGGTTGAGCGAGTCGACCAGGCTTTCGGGGGCGGTCATTTCGGTCAGGCGGACGAAGTCCTTGACATCGGTAAAGAGGATGGTCTTGCGCTGGCTTTCCAGCACGGGCGGCAG
>CAZEQN010000232.1:0-3859 GCA_964514335.1 uncultured Anaerolineaceae bacterium | reverse complement strand
ATCTGGTAGGGATGGGTGTTCTGCCATTGCAGTTCAAGCCGGGCCAGAATGCCCAGAGTTTGGGTTTGACAGGAAACGAGACTTTCGAGATTCTAGGTTTGCAGGATGGTATGCCGATTAACGCTGACCTGACCGTTGTGGCTACCCGACCGGATGGCAGTAAGGTCGAATTTCAGGCCATCACCCGGCTGGATACGGCGATGGATATTGAGTATTATCGCAATGGCGGGATTTTGCACACCGTTCTGCGTGAACGGTTGCCGTAAGTAATGTCAGGCAGGATGCAGCAAACCTGGCGAGCCGCGCTCGCCAGGTTTGTTTAAGAGCTTATTGCCAGGCGGTTAACTCGGACAGGCTGGTGCGTTCTTCCGGGGTGAGGCGCAGGCCAGCGGCGCCAAGGTTGTCTGCCAGTTGCTCCTGGTCTTTGGGGCCAATGATGGGACTGGTAATCAGCGGGTCGCTCAGTTGCCAGGCGAGAGCAATTTGGGAAATGCTCTTGCCGCCTTTTTCGCGGCCGATGCTTTCAAGGCGGTCAAGGACTGCCCAACCGCGTTCGTTCATGTAGCCCTGTACCCGCAGGCTGGCCCGGCCGCGTGAGTTTTCCGGGATGGGTGTGTTGCGTCGGTACTTGCCAGTCAGGAAGCCACCGGCAAGCGGGCTGTAAGGGATAACGCCTATTTCGTAGGTGCGGCAGACATCGGCCAGTTCACGCTCAAATTCGGCGCGGTGCAGGAGGTGATAGTGGGGTTGGAGGCACTCGTAGCGGGCGGTGTGGTTGGCATCGGCTGACCACAAGGATTGCATCAGTTCCCAGGCTTTGTAGTTGCTGGCGCCAATGTAGCGGACTTTGCCCTGCTGAATGAGGTCATCGTAGGCGCGCAGGGTTTCGTCTATTGGAGTGGCAGGGTCGGAGGCGTGAGACTGGTAGAGATCAATGTAATCGGTCTGGAGGCGGCGAAGCGAGTCTTCAACGGCCTGAAGCATGTGGCGGCGCGAGAGGCCCTGGTCCTGGGGGTCATCGCTCATCTGGCTTCGGACTTTGGTGGCGAGGATCAGGCGGTCGCGCGGAATGGCGGCGTTCTTCAGCCAGCGGCCGATGTATTCTTCAGCCACGCCGCCGGGGTTGCCAGGTACCCAGCGTGAGTACACATTGGCGGTGTCGATGAAATTGATGCCCGCCTCCCAACTGGCAGAAAGGACGGCATGCGAGGTTGGTTCATCAGCGGTCCAGCCAAATTGCATGCTGCCGAGGCAGAGTTCTGAAACCATAAGGTTGGTGCGACCGAGTTTGCGGAGTTCCATGGGAAACCTTTCAAGGACGGGAGGAGTGGCCATTACGCGTGCGGGTATAATACCGCAAACTAAATTCACGATCCTCGGAGGATGCGACATGCCGGTTCGTTCTGCAAATGCGATTTGGGAAGGCAGTATTGGTCAGGGTAAGGGCACGATGAAAATGGCGGCCTGGGAAGGCCCGTATTCAGCGGCCTCACGCTTTGAGGAGGGCGATGGGACTAACCCGGAGGAATTGCTGGCAGCCGCGCACGCCGGTTGTTTCAGCATGGCGCTTTCGAGCGCGCTGACGCGGGGCGGTACCCCGCCAACCAAAATCGAAACAACGGCTCATGTGCACATTGAGAAGCTGGAAGAAGGCTGGCGGGTGGTGAAAATCGAGCTGGCGACGCGTGGCGAAGTGCCCGGGCTGGACGCGGCTGGTTTTCAGACCGCGGCAGAAGGGGCCAAGGAAAATTGCCCCATCAGCAAGGCATTGGGCGCGGTGAAAGAAATCACTGTAGTTGCGACTCTGGTTTAATCCAGCAGAAAAAGTGTCTGCGGCGGCCAGTTGGCCGCCGCAGTGTATTTAAGCGGGAGATTGAACCGGGCCGCCTTCCGGTGCAGGGATTGGCTCTGGGCTGGGGTCATCTGGAATAGCATCTGGCAAGTCTGTTTCGAGCAAACGAATGCGGCGGCTGCCAAATGCAATTGCGCTTAGGAGCAGAAGCGCGAAAAACGAGAGCACGAACATCAGGCCAATACCGCGGCCAGGGCCAACGCCGATGAGGTCGCCAACCCAGGTGGCCGCCAGCGCACCGCCGGGAAGGAGCATGGGCACGAAGACTTTGTCTGCCAGCGGCCCGGCTAGCCCTTGCGCGATGGGGGTGATGCTGGTGCCAATCATGCTGCGCATGGCGAAGACCCGGCCCTGGACTTGTGGGGCGACTTTGCTCTGGAAGGTGGCCTGGCTCAAGGCGGAGGCCCAAGGAATGAAGAAGAGTAACCAGGCACGGCCAAAGGCGGTGAGCGGGACATTCGGAAGCAGCCCGGTGAAGAAAAAACCAGCCGATGAAAGGGCGATAAAGAATATCAGCCAGGGGACGCGCCGGGCTTTTGGCCCACCCCAGCTCCCCATGATGATGCTGCTAACCAGCATAGCGAGCCCGCCGAGGCTGCCCACCAGGCCGGCGGCGGCAGGGGTGCTAAACCCGAGCACCATTGGGGTGCTCAAGACGCCGGTGATACTCAAGAAGAAATTTACCGCAGCAAAATACCAGAGCAGGCCGAAAAGCCCGGGGCGCTGACGGAGATAGGTCCAGCCAAAGGTGAGGGAAGCCCAGAATTGCTGTTTTGAACCACCGGAGATTTCTTCAGAAACGGGTGGCTGGGGAATGCGGACGAAGAGGAGTGCGCCAACTGCAAAGGCGTAGGTGGCAAGATCAATCAGGATGATGCCGTTGAGCCCGACCAAACCAAAAAGTGCGCCGGCGAGTACGGGGGTGAGCAGCATTTCAAGAGCCTGCCCCATTTGCTGGATACCGCTGGCGCGGGCGAGGTCCTGTTTGGGAACGAGCATGGTAATGCTGGCTTGATAGGCGGGCTGCTGGAAGGCGCCAAAGAGAGCACTGGTTCCAGCGATTATGTAGATATGCCAGACTTCGAGGCGACCAGTAAGCAGGAGGGCAGCTGCACCCAGAGTAATAAGTGCATCGGCAGAGTCGGCGAGTAGCATGATGTGGCGACGGTTGAAGCGGTCGGCGGCCATGCCTGCCAGGGGGGCGAGCAGAATACGGGGCAGGGTGCTGAACAGCGCAACCAGGGCAAATGGCGTGGCATTGCCGGTTTCAGTGTAGATCCAGAACCCGAGGGCGTACCCAGTAAGCCCGGAGCCCATCATTGAGATGAGCTGTCCGATGGCGATGATGAGGAAGGTGCGCATGTTTTTAGGCGCAGATGGCGAGGTCATGATTTCTTCTCCGGGGCTTTCTTCCGGGCGGCGGTGTTCTTGCCGGAAAGGACGGGGGCTTTGTCCAGGTCTTCGTGATAGTAGAAGCTTGGGTGCAGGGCAATCGTTAGCGCGTATAGCGGTGTTTCTTTCTGCGAGCGATCCGGTTCGGCCTCAAATTCCTTAAAGAGCGACGTTAATCGGTCCATAAATTCTTCAGCGCGGGCATCCGGGATGCGGCGCAAGGCGCGCTCAAGCAGCACGCGACGAGGGTGGTCCTGGGCGCCGTGCTGGCGGTTAAACTCGCGGGCCTCCAGGCTGCGGGCGAGATCGGCGCGGGCGGTGTCCAGCAAATTGAGCATCAGGTTATACAGCGCTGATTTATCGCTGCTGGGCTGGCTGGCAAAGTTCAGCAGATCTTCGTGAAGGTCAAAGTCGCGGGCGGTGACCCCATAGCGTTTTTCAATCAGATTGCCATGGGTGGTGGTGCTGACGACGGTAACAAACCGGTGTTTTTCCAGCAGGCTGATGTGATAGTAGAGCTTACTGGCGGCCAAGCCAAGACGTTCCGCGACCTGGTTGACCGTCAGGGGCTGGCTTTCCAGAGCCTCCATGATTTGGGTGCGTAACGGGTCGGCA
>CAZEQN010000231.1:0-3868 GCA_964514335.1 uncultured Anaerolineaceae bacterium | reverse complement strand
GGGGTGGAAAACCTATTTCCCCTTGGCGCGGCGGGAAGATTTGTGAGCCGGCCGGTCTGAACTGTAATAATAGTCCACGAGGGCGGCTTCACTCTGGTCAACCTGATTGAGGACGATGCCGACCAACCTGACTTCGGCGCGCCGCAACTGGCCCGCAATGGCAATGGCGGTGGCAGTGCGCATGGAGCCGGGCCGGATGACCAGCAGGACGCCATCCATTTTCGCGGCCAGCACGAGCGCATCCGGTACGCCAAGGGGCGGGCTGTCTACCATGACCATATCGGTCTCTTTGCCCAGACGTTCCAGAACGGCCTGGACTTTGGGAGAGATGAGGATTTCCATTGGGTTGGGGGGCAAGGGGCCGGAGGGGATGACATGCAAGTACTGGCTGACCTGCCACTGGGCGAGGTAGTCGGCGAACTCTCCGCCAAGAAAAATATCCGTGAGACCGGGGGTGTCCTGATAGCCAAAAATGGTGGCCTGGCTGGGGCGGCGCAGGTCTGCATCCACCAGGCCAATGCGTTGCTCGCCGATGGAGAAAATGCCGGCGAGGTTGCTGGCAATGGTGGATTTGCCGTCTTCAGGCTGGAGGCTGGTGATGCCGAGGGTCTTTAGGGGCTGGGTGGCGCGGATAAATTCAAGGTTGACGCGCAAACTGCGGAACGCATCCGCCAGCGGGGTTTGCTGGTTTTCAAGCACATAGACGCCTGAACTCTTTTCCAGCTCACTGTTGGCGGGGATGTAGCCAATGACGGGGGCATCAAATACGCGGCGGACATCGGCTTCGGTTTTCAGGCGGTCATCGAGAAATTCAATCGCATAGACAATCAGGATTACGACCAGCAAACCAGCGGCGGCGCCGACGGTGGCATCTGCGAGCGGGCGGGGGCGCAGGGGGCTGTTGGCGGGGCGGGCTTTTTCCAACTGGCTGATGGTGGGGGTGTTTTCAAGGCGGGCCAAACGCACGCCTTCCAGATTGGCGAGCAACTCCGAATACAGGCGTTCATAAAGGCCGACCTGGCTAAGGAGGAGGCTGGTATTGGATAAGGAGGATTCGGGCGGGGAGCCAAAACCATCGCGGGCGAGAATGGTTTGCAGGTAGAGGGTTTCATAACCCGTTAACTGGCTGCGCAAAAAATTGATTTCCAGGTCATTCTGGCTGGCCTGGCGGAGATTTTCATCGGCCGTGGCTGAATCCAGCGCGGCGAGAACCAGCGGGTCGCGCAAGGAGAGGTTGAGCACTTCAAGGGGTGCAATGCGGGCATGCAGGTCTGAAATGCGCGCCGCGAGGAGTTCGGCCTGGGCATCCAGATCGGTTTCTCCGGATTGCTGGGTTTGGGCGGTCACTTCGGTCAGGCGGGTTTGCACTTCGCTGATTTGAGCCTGGATGCTGGCTTCGGCAGCGGTGTACTGGCTGGTTTGGAATTCAGCATTGAGGTCCAGGAGGGCGGCGACGAGGGCGTTGGCGATATCGGCGGCGGCCTGGGGGTCGCGGTTTTCAACCTGAATGGTCAGGATGCTGGAAGCGCTGGCCACATTTACATTAATATTCGCGGCGCGGACGGGATAGCCCAACCGGGTTTCGACAGCATTCAGCATCGGCTCGGTGACGATGTACTCGGCATAAGAAGCGGGCAGGTTTTTGTTGTCTACGCCCGAAAGCAGGACGCTTTCGTCCTTGGGGGGTGGGCTGATGAGAATCTTGGTAGAGGCGCGATACACCGGGGACTGGCGCAGGCTAAGGCCGCCGGCAACACCGGCGCCGAGAGCGACCCCCAGCAAGAGCAGCCAAAGCCATTTACGGAACAACACCAACAAGCGAGTCACTGAAAACATGGGCTAGTTTTCCTTTTCAAGGGCAGCCGTTAATTCAGCCACCACTGTTTCAATTTGCGTCTCTGTGAGGGTTGGGTAGAGCGGCAGGGTGAGCTGGCGGGCAGCGGCGGCCACGCTATGGGGCAGGCGCGCCAGGTCTGTCGCGGTGGGCTCGGTTTGATAGGCGCTGAAGGTGGGCACCAGGGGATAGTGAATACTGGTCTGGATTCCGGCGGCTTTCAGATGGGCCATAATGGCCGCCCGGTCTGCCTGTTCAGGCAAGAGGATGGGCAGAATGTGGTGGGCGGACTGGCCGCGGGGTTGGGTGAAGGGCTGGCCGACCTGGGGTGCGTGGGCGGTGAGGCAGGCGCGGTAATGGGCGGTGCGGGTGGCACGGGCGGCGTTGTGCTGGGGGAGTTTGTGGAGTTGCACAATGCCGAGCGCGGCGCGAATTTCATCCATGCGGTAATTATAGCCGAGGGTGGTTACATCGTAGCTGGAGGCATGGCCGCGATGACGGTCCCAGGTAAGGGTGGTCATGCCATGCGAGCGCAGGGTGCGAAACTGGCCGGCAAGGTCGTCGCGGTCTGTCGCCAGTAGCCCGCCCTCCCCTACTGCCAGGTTTTTGTTGGAGAAGAAACTGAAGCAGGCGGTATCGCTCCAGGCGCCGAGGGCGCGCCCTTCCAGCGTGGCGCCAATGGCATGGGCCGCATCTTCCAGCAGGGCAAGGTTGTGCTGCCGAGCGAGGCGCTGGAAGGCGGGCATATCACAGGGGTAACCGGCGTAGTGCATGACGAGAATCGCGCGCGTGCGGGGGGTGATGCAGGCGGCGGCAGCCAGAGGGCTTAGGGTGAGGTCATCCAGACTGGTAATGTCAGCGAAGACGGGCGTGGCGCCGGTGTAGCGAATGGCGTTGGCGGTGGCGACAAAGGTCAGGGCGGGCAGGATGACTTCATCGCCCGGGCCGAGGCCGAGCGCGGCACAGGCCAGATGAAGGGCGGCGGTGCCATTGGCAACGGCGACGGCGTGCCGCACGCCGAGGGTGGCCGCCACGGCGGCTTCGAATGCCTCGGTACGCGGGCCCTGGGTGAGCCAGCCGCTGCGGAGGGTGTCGAGCACGGCGGCTTCTTCTTCCTGGCCAAAGACAAGGTCAGCGAGCGGGATTTTCCAACTCAAGGGGTGCGCTCCACTTCATGGCGCAAGGCGGCCAGCCGGGTATTCAGAGCGGCCCAATCCTGCCGGCTGGCGAGGGTCTCAAGTTCGGCAAGGCCGGAAGCCAGGGCCTGATTTTGGTTTGAATCCGAGGCGCGCGGGGTGAGATAGCGGCCAAGCATTTTGCCAATGGGTGGCAGGGTTAGCAAGCGCACTTCTGAATGACCCGCCAGAATGCTGCGCAGGCGCTGGCTGGCCGGGCCGGGTTCATTTTCAATGAGAAGCACAACGCCGATATCCTGCTGGTCAAGCAGGTCTGGCAGGTCTTCCGGGCGGCCGAGAATCGGCAGGTTATTGACGCGCAGGCCGACCTGGCGCAGGTCGTCATCCAGCAAACCGATAATGGTGAACAGACTGGCGAGGCGGGCGCGACTGAACAATTCGGCCATGAGGGCGGCTTCGGGGCGCGGGCCCACCAGCACCGCACGCTCGCCGAGCGCAAAGCGGCGGCGACGGCGCAACCAGCGGGTGGCAAAACCAGTAAGCAGGCGGGTGCGGTAGCGGACGATGATGAAGCCGACCAGAGAGAGGAGCGCAACACTGATTACCAACCCGGCGGTGATGCGTTCTTCCAGCCCCAAAACGGCATTGGCTCCCCAGAGCGTGCCAGTCGCGACAGCCACGGATACGGCCAGCGAGGCCATTTCGGTGGGCGGGGCGTGCTGCCAGTCTATCCGGTCTACGCCGAGTAGATAATTCATCAAGCCAAAAAGGAAGGGGATGCCAAGGGTGAGTGCGGCCGCGCTGTGCCAGGGCAACCCCAGGACCGGGTTGGTGCGAAAAAGCAGACCGGTGAGGGCCATGGCAACGAAGGCAATCCGACAGTCGCGGCCCGGCGTGA
>CAZEQN010000230.1:2726-3871 GCA_964514335.1 uncultured Anaerolineaceae bacterium | reverse complement strand
GCTCTCGGGCAGGTAGCCGACCCGGCGGCGCACTTCGAGCGATTCTTCCATCACATCGTAACCGGCCACGCGGGCCGTGCCAGCCGTGGCGGGCATGTAGCCGGTGAGGATGCGCATGGTGGTGGTTTTGCCAGCGCCGTTGGGGCCGAGGAAGCCAACCACCTCGCCTTTATCGGCGTGGAAGTTGAGGTCTTCGATGGCCCGACGTGCGCCGTAATCCTTGGTTAATCCCTGGACCTGAATCATGCAGGCTCCTTCTCTTGAATTTCGTTCAGGCGGGGACAAGAAAAAGCCCAGCGCCGAATCCGGTCACTGGCTCTTTGGTTGTCCTGCCGCATTAGGTTATACAGAATTTGGCGGGCAAAGTCAAGCGGCAAAATGAAAATTTTACACAGTTTTTACATCCGGTTGAGTTGCAAGGAGGCCGCGATTGGAAAACTTGTCACCCCGAGCAGAGCGAGGGGTCGCGAGTCGGGATTGTTTTCCAGTGAGCTGGTATGGAAGAAAGGTGTTGAACGCGATCCCTCGCTTGGCCAACGCCGCGAAGCGGCGCTCGGCCTACTCGGGATGACAAGAATCTTGCGCTAGGTACTTGTAATCCAGTGTTTACAAACCGTTATTCATCGGGTTGGCTGGCAAGGTATTCCAGGGCGCGCAGGCCGGGCACAAAGAAGTAGCCGGCGGCACGCGTGGTGACAAAACGCGGCAGGCCGCGCAGCACGCGCCGTATCGGGTGGCGCTGGATGGTGAGGGTGTTCTCGCCGTCATGATTGGTGGCAAACGGGTCGCGGTCAGTTTGCAGGCCGTCGAACTTGGGGTCGTTCATCCAGACCTGCTGGACGAACTCAAACTGGCGGCGAATGTCGGTGTTGATGGCGACGAAGAGGATGCCGCGCGGTTGGCGCGCCGTGTGCGGGCTGTGGGGCGGCCCGTAGGGGCGGCCGCGCCGGATGATGCGATGGCGGCGGCTGGCGATGAGCGAGAGGCGCGGGTCTTTTTCGAGGCCGTCGCGCGGGTTGGTGCGGCGCACATGCGAGCCGAGCGGGGCGCGCCGGCCGGCGCGGTCATGGGCAGCATAGGCAAAGTCATTGTTGCGGCGGGCGTCCTGCCCGCACGCGCCGCAGCGCGGCTCGACGTTGTGGAGT
>CAZEQN010000230.1:0-2716 GCA_964514335.1 uncultured Anaerolineaceae bacterium | reverse complement strand
GGGCGTCCTGCCCGAGGGCCGGGTCGTCCTCGTCCGGGGCAAGGGCCAGCGGGGCGCCGCTGCGCCAGCGGCCCACCAGCTTGGCCGCCAGCCATTCGCGGGTTTGCGGGTCGCCGCCGGATTGCTCTTCGAGGAAACGTTCAAAGGCTTCCACATCCTGCTCCAGTTTGCGGTACACGAGGTAGGTGCCGTTCTGCCCCAGAACCTGCGGTTCCGGCATGGGGGTAATCAGGCCGTATTCATTTTCATAGCCCAGCACGAACTCGCCGGGCTGGATGAGCTCCTGCCCCGGGCCGGGCGGGGTGGTGCCGAGCAGGCCGGGCTGCGAGATGCCATCGCGGTAGCCGAAGTGTTCCCTGCCCTCGGCCAGGCGCGAAGTCGGCTGTTCATACAGGATGCGCACACAATCCATGGCGTGCAGTTCGGCCAGGTGGCGGGCTTTCATTTCTTCCACCAGTTCGGGCGTAGCGGCAAACAGCATGACGAGAGCGTGGACTTCCTCGGTGGCCGGGCCGCCCAGTTCCCAGGCGGTTGGAGCGCTGGGGCCGCGGTCGCCCATCAATTCGGCGCGGGCCGGGTTGGCCGGGCCTTCGCGGAACTCGGTGGGGAAGGAGGCGAGGGTGTCTTCATTCAAGCCAAGGGCGGCCAGCCCGGTATGGGTAAAAGCGATATTGATGCGGGTCTGGGGTTTGATGGGTTTGCCGCGGGCATCCAGCGGCCAGGCAGCGGCGCTGGCGATGTCTGGTAACAGGGATTGCAACCACTGGCGCGCCCGTTCCCCGTTGCGAATGTGGAGAAAGATGTACACGGCTTCGTTGAGGTGGGCGTAGCCGGTGAGCACGATGGCCTGAATGTCGTCAATGTCAACTTTGGCGGTCATGGGTCTCCGTTCAGAACTGTCCCAGCAACGTCCGCAGCGGTTCGCGTTCAAAGAGCGCGCCGAGCGATTCAGCAACCCGGATGGCGCGGATGACGTTGCGGGCCGAGTGGCGCGGATAGGCGCTGTAGAAGACTTCGGCGCGGTACTGGTGGTCAATGATGACCTGCTTGAAGGTCTGGATGTCGCCGGCGCCGGTGGCGGGGTAGCCTTCGCAGCAACCCCAGATGAGGTCCAGCCCGCGGCCGACGCGGTCCGAGGCGACTTCGCCGATGTAGGTTTCCCAGGCGCCGTCATAGTTGCTGACGAACAGCAGGTTGCGCCCGCCATCCGCCATCATCCAGCGCCCAAAATGGACGGTGGAGACGCCAGCCAGGGTGCCATCCGGCGGCGGATTTTGCAGGGCTTTGCGCGCCACGGTCAGGATGGTGCGCAGGTAGCCGCGCAGGCGCGGGTGCACTGGCAGCATCACGGTCATCTCGTTTTGCACCAGTTCGGCCCGGTCGGTGAGCCAGCAGGGGGTGTGGATGGTGAGGGCCGGGGCGCGGCGGGCAGCAGGCGGGATGCGCCCGGCGAGGCGGGTTTGCGGCCAGCGCAGGGCGGCCAGCAACAGGTCGGCGCTGGCGCCAGTCAGTTTGCCAGCCAGGCTCGCCAGGCGGCCGGGGGCCGGCGGGGGCGGGTCGTTGAAGGGCACCTGGCTCAAGAGGTCAAGAAAAGGCTCCACGTCCGGGCGGGCGAGCAGGTCATCCAGGCGGTCCGTAAGGGCGAGAAAAGCGCGCACCTGGCGCAGGCTGTAGCGATGGGCGCGGAAGAAAATATCGGCTGGGAAGGTCTGGGGCTGGAACCAGCGGGCAAAGGCGGTGGGCGAATCGAGGCCGGGGAAATCCGCGCAATGGGCAAAGACAGAAGCCAGCCCGGGGGCCTGCTGGCGCAGGTTTTCAATAAAGGCATCTGCCGGGCCATCATGAATGACATTGAACAGCAGGCGGTCTTCGCCCAGCAGGGTCAGGCGGGCGAAGTGCAACTGCTTGAACTGCGCAAAGGGAAAAATCGGGTTGCCGGAAATATCGGCGCCGATGGAACCCAGCAGCGCCTGCAAGGGCTGGGCCTGCCCCGGCCGGAGAGGCAAGAGGATGGTCAGGTCACTGGCGGTCATGAGCCGTCTTGCGTGTACTGCGGATACCAGGGGCGGTAGCCCTGCAAGCGCGCCAGAAAGGCCACCAGCGGGATGGCGAGGCGCTGGACGGCCATGGGCACATTGGGCGGGAAGAAATAGGTTTCGCTTTTGATGTAATGGCTGGTGAGGGCCGCCTGCCACAGGTTGAGGCCCTTGCCGTCGCGCTCCAGGCCGTAGAAAGTCTCGTAGAACAGCTCGGCGCCGGAGGGCGGAGTGACGGTGCGCAGCAGGCGCACCTCGCCGCCGTCGCGGTTCCAGGGGTTGCGGTGCAGGGTGCCGCGTTTGATTTCCACCACCTCGCCGGGGCGGGCGGTATAGTCCTGCCCGTCAAGGGTGTAAGTGGCGGTACCGGCCAGGACTTCAAAGCGCTCATCGGTCAGCAGATGAATGTGCTGGCTGGATGAACCGGCCCCGGCTTTGAGCAAGTGTTGTTCAAACTGGGTGTAGGCTCCGCCAGTATCGGCGGCGGTGGTCTTGAAAATGATGCGTTCGCCGGCGGCGGGGTGTTCGAGAATGTCGCCTGCTTTTGCCACGGTCGTCCTCCAGAGTGTTGGGAGATTTGCGCTAATTATTATAGTGCCTTTGACGGCGCGGTTGGGGTCGCGGCGGCGCTAAAGTTATGTCCACCGGAGGGTCTACATTAATGGCTTCTTCTGTCATTG
>CAZEQN010000229.1:0-3877 GCA_964514335.1 uncultured Anaerolineaceae bacterium | reverse complement strand
CCAGCGCAAATACATTCTGCGCTCGGCGGCGCCCTTCATCCTCACCAGTTTTGCGCTCACGCTGGTCGGCTTCTGGCAAACGACCATTGCGCTTGAAATCGTCTTCGACTGGCCGGGCATCGGCCAGTTGTTCATCCGTTCGCTGCCGCATTTCTTTGGCGAGAGCATGTTCCCCGGCGAAATGGTGCTGACCGTCGGGCTGGTGGTGCTGTTCGGCTACATCCTGGCGTTTACTGTGCTGGTGCTGGATTTCACCTATGCCCTGCTGGACCCGCGCATCCGGCTGGACCAGCACGCCCCGGCCGAGCGCGCCGCTGGGGGGCGACGCCGTTTGTGGCAGCGCGCCCCCGCCTGGCAGCCGCCCGCCAGGCCCCGCCGCACCGCCGCCCAATGGCGCGCCCGTGGGCAGGAGCTGCGCCGGGCGTGGGCAACCACGCTGGGCCGCGGCCGTGACATCTTCCGCGAATTGTTGCGCTACCCCACCGCCGTAATCGGCCTGGTCATCGTCAGCCTGCTCATCCTCGGCTCGCTGACCGCCGTAATAACGCTGCCCTATGCAGACATCGCCGACCAGTGGCGCGTGGGTTCCATCACCGGCCGGATAGATGTGCCGCGCCTCGCCCAGCCCGGCTGGGTCGCTGACGTGCAGGGCCATAACCTGCTCTCGCAACAGTTTGTGGACACCCGCCAGCCGACCCCGGACATCACCAAAACTGTAACTGCCCAACCGGATGGCAGCACGAAGGTCATCCTGCAATTGGCCTTTGATTACGCCTACGACCTGCCTCCCGAAGAGGTGTTGTTGTATTTTTATCCCAAAATGAGTGGCGATAGCAACAAGCGCCCGTTTGTGTTCTGGAGTTGGACCCTGCCGGATGGCGAGCGACTGGAACTGAACCAGCTTTCGCTGACCGGCGCAGACCGCATCGCCGTGCCAGACTATGTCTTCCGCGGGCCGCGCGCCATCGCCCAGGCCCGCACGCTGCGCCCGGACCTGGCTAACCAGCCGGATGCCGCCCTGCCGAACCTGTGGCTGTTCAGCGGCCCGCTGGGCAGCGCGGCCCTGCAAGCCGGCCGCTATGTGTTGGAAATTGACGCCCTGTTCTTTGAACCCGAAGCCGACCTGGACGCCGAGCTGGTGCTGCTCGGCCAGACTTACGGCGTGGCCGGTACGGACATGTTCCGCCGCGACCTCATCCTGCCGCTTCTGTGGGGCATGCCCTTCGCCCTCATCTTCGGCCTGCTGGGTGCGACTCTCACGGTGGCGGTCTCGATGAGCGCGGCCGCCATCGGCGTGTGGTACCGCGGCTGGGCCGATACGCTCATCCAGCGCGTGGCGGATGCCAACCTTATCCTGCCGGTGCTGGCAATCAGCGTCTTGTTCTATTCCTATTTCGGCTTGAGCCTGTGGACGATTCTGGCGTTCATCATCCTGCTGTCGGCCTTTGGCAGCCCGCTCAAGACCTTCCGGGCGGCTTTCCTGCAGGTGATTTCCGAGCCGTACATTGAGTCGGCCCGCGCCTACGGCGCCTCCAATGCCCGCATCATCTTCGGCTACATGCTGCCGCGCATCTTCCCGGTCATCATCCCGCAACTGATTGCGCTCATCCCGGCCTTCGTGTTTCTGGAAGCCACGCTGGGCATGTTCAACATCCGCACGATTTACCCGACCTGGGGCAAGGTGATTTACGAGGCGATTAACAGCGGGGTGAGTTACGGTTCGCGCTTCTGGGTTTTGCAGCCGCTCGGCCTGCTGCTGCTCACCGGCCTGGGCTTTGCCCTGCTCGGCTACGCCCTCGACCGGGTGCTCAACCCTTCGTTGAAGGATGTCTAGTGAAAGTAGTTATAGAATCAAAACCGCCAGCGAATAGCTGGCGGTTTTTGTTTTGCGGAATTCGGGCTTACTTGCTCTTGACCTTGATCTGCTTGGCTTTGGCCGTCTCGGCCTTGGGCACGCGCACGGTCAGCACGCCCAGCTTCACTTCGGCTTCGGCTTTGGCGGCATCCAGCGCGCTCGGCAGGCGCAGGGTGCGCTGGAAGAGGCCGGTCGGGCGTTCGCGCAGCAGCACCTGCTCGCCTTCAGCCAGTTCCGGGGTCGGCAGCTCGCCGCGCAGGGTGATGGTATCTTCCAACACCTCAATGGCCACGGCGTCCGGTTCGATGCCCGGCACAAAGGCCGTCAGGGTGTAGCCTTCGCCATCGGCGCGCACATCCACCGGAATGTGGACTTCGGTGCGCTGGCTCTCGGCCAGCGGAGCCGCCCGGCGGGCCAAACGCGGGGAGAGATAAAACGTGGTCATGGACAAACCTCCAATTTAGAAATAGCGAACTTGTCCATGATGATAAAAGCGGCGTGTAAGAATCCGCTCTGCAAAATATTAGCGTTGTATCAGGCGTGTGTAGGCGGTTTGTTAACGGGCACGACCGCGTTTTGCGGCTTAGGCAGCAGGGCTGCCGCCAGCAGCGCCGCCAGCAGCAGCGTCAGGCCGGTCACGGTGAAAGTGGCGGGCAGCCCGAAGCCAGCCGCCACCGCTCCGCCCAGCGCCGGAGCGACCGCGCTGCCCGCGGCGTTGATGGAGTTCTCCAGCCCGTAGGCCGCGCCCTCCTCGCCCGGTACGGTGTAATTCGCCAGCAACGCGCTGATGGACGGAATGACCCCGCCCAATGCCACCCCGGATAACGTCAGCAGGGCCATCAGTTGCCACACTTCCGAAACGCCGCCCTGCGGCAGGTAGCACAGCCCGCAGGCCAGCAGGCTGAACTTCAGCACTTTGCGGTGGCCGATTTCATCGCCCAGTTTGCCCAGAAACGCGGCGCTCACGGTGCTGGCGCCGGCCGTCAGCCCAAGCGCCAGACCCACATAGGTATTCAGCCGCTCGGCGCTGCCCGGCAGGGTGAGGATAAAAAACGGCGCAATCGGGATAATCATCATCCGCCCCAACTGGCTCACAAAGCGCATCAGGTAGGTAACGCCCACCCCCGGCCGCGCCAGCACCTGCCGCCAGCCGCCCACCAGCGACGCCAGCCCGCGCACACTCGCCGTGGGGGTGAACTGCTCGCGGATGCCGAAAGTCGCCAGCAGGCCGCCCACCAGCAGCAGCGCGCCGGTGATGAGAAACGCCGGGCGGTAGCCGAACAGGTCGGCCAGCGCCCCGCCCGCCAGCGGCCCAAAGGCCAGCCCGGTACCCAGCGCCATTTGCAGCATGCCCATGGCGTAGCCGGCGCGCTCGCGCGGGGTGATGGCCGCCAGCAGGGCGGCATTGGCGGTGATGACGCCGGTCATGAAGCCCTGGGCCACTCGCAGCAATATCAGTTCCTCGGCGCTGCGCACAAAGCCCATTGCTGCCAGCAAAATCGCCCCGCTGAAGGTGGCGCGCTGGATCATGCGCTTGCGGCCATAGCGGTCGGCGAGGCTGCCCCAGATGGGCGCGGCAATCATCATCGCCACGCCCGCCCCGGAGAAGACCAGCCCGGAGGCGACCTCCACGCTTAAGCCGGTGGTCGAGCCGAGGTCTTCGACATACAGCGGCAGGAAGGGGAAGATGCTGGCGAAGCCGCCGGCGGTAAGAATTTGGATGATGAACAGGATAACGAGGGTGTGTTGCCAGGAGGTGGGGGCTGTTTCAGAGTTCGCTTTCATGATGCCGCCATTATAGTCCTGCTGCTAAACACCTCCCGGCGGCAATTCCCCTACCTGGATGGCAAGGCATCCCTGCCAGATGAGATGCGCAAATCCCGGGCGCGTAGGGGCGACCAGCAGGCTTGGTCTGAGCGAAGTCGAAGGGTCGCCCTTACATGGATCGCAAGATATCTTTGCCAAACGAGATGCGCAAATCCCGGGCGCGTAGGGGCGACCAGCAGGCTTGGCCTGAGCGAA
>CAZEQN010000228.1:0-3906 GCA_964514335.1 uncultured Anaerolineaceae bacterium | reverse complement strand
GCCCTCGACCAGCTGCGCCAGTTCGAGCTGCCCACCAGCGGGGGCTACCTGCAGGTCCCACCTAAAATTCTCGATTTATGCCGCGGGGGATGGGTCGAGCATGCTCGACCCCTACGGATTATTTCAGGGTTGGGGTGTTTCCAGCGAGCAGGATTTTGGGCACAGCGAGGTCGGGATTCCGGAGTTGGCGATGCCAACTCTCGCGCTCGGAATGACAAGAGGGGGTTTGTAGGCAGGCGACGCCCACAAGGGGCTAGGCTACAGGTTTGCAGTCAGGTGGCTAGGGGACGGGGTAGAAAAGCGGGTGGCGGCGAAGGACCCAGGCCTGGTCGGCGCTCATGGTGAAGGGGGCGAAGTCCAGGATGCCGCTGTAGAAGATGAAGTTGTTGGCGCCGCCTTCTACATCGCATTCGTAGTCGTCGATGTAGCCGTCACCATCGGCATCGTAGTCATCGGCGGGGCATTCGGGAGTATCGTCGAGAACATCGAACGAGAGGCCGTCTTCTTCGGTGGTGTGGAACATGCCCATGAAGTGGGCGGCTTCATGAATCCAGGTGGCGCCCTGCTCGTAGTGACTGTCGGCATAGGGCTGGTAGCTGGAGATGACGCAGGTCTGATTGGCTTCGGCTTCAAAGAGCGTACCGGGCAGGCCGGAAGAGTAACCGACGACGTCGCCGGGGTCGGTATCTTCGGCGGTTATCCAGTCCACGAGGATGATGTTGACGGCGCGGGCAACGCCAACTTCAGCGGCCATGGCGCGGCAGGCAGCGGGGATGTCGCTTTCGTCCAGATAGGTCTGGTCATCATCGAGGGTGAAGACGGTGGCGACTGTATCGGTATCCGGGAGGTGGTAGGTAATCGTGCCGACCTGCAAGCCCTGGCTGCCAAGGATGCCTTCGATGGCGGCGCGCATTTCGGCTTTTTCGGCAGCGCTGAAGGGGTCAACTTCGCCGGTGGCGAGCCAGATGTTGAAGTCAAGGGCCTGGGGGGCGTTGAGGTCGCCGGATTTGAGGATGGCGCCGATTTTCTCGAAGCCGCCGCTGTCCGAGAGGACGACGATGGTGTAGTCGCCGGGTTCGAGGGCGAACTGGGGGGCGAGGGGCAGCGAGACGGCGACTTCGCCGATGCCGTACTGAAATTCCTCGAACTGCCCGCCGTGGAGTTCTTCAGTGTCAAAGTCGTATTCGTAGAGGGTCTGGCCGCCGGGGCCGGTGATGCCGATAATGCCGACTTCGACGGCGGGGTCGTCGCCGATGGCGTAGAAGTAGAAGGATTCTTCGCCGGGCTGGAGAGTGAAGGCGATTTCCATTTCGCCGTCGAAGGCGTCGAATTCAAGGAAACGCAGGTCGGCGTTGCCGGCGGCGGCAGAAGAGGGGGCGGGGCCGGAGTCCGTTGGGGCTTCGGTTTCTTCCTCTTCATAGTCCTCGTATTCTTCATAATCTTCGTATTCGCTGTATTCATATTCTTCGGTTGCCGTGTAATCCGAGCCGATGATTTCATCGACCAGGCCACAGGAGAGCAGCAGGAGGGAGAGGGCGGCGAGGAGGAAGAGGATTTTGTGGAAGGGAGTTTTCATGAGGGCTCCATAGAGGATTTATGCGAAATGATTGCGGGATTATATCAATGGTTGAGGGATGCTGGAGACGAGGGGGTGAGAATCAACGCCAACAAGGAGCCAGGCCACAAGGTGAATTTTGCTAAGTCTCTTTTCTTCATTGGCGATTATCTGGGATTCAGCGCTCGGTTTCGAGCCACAATTGCTGGCCGTCGGTGGTGATTTCAACCCAGCCCTGCAGGTCGGTGCGGAGGAGGGTGCGACCAGCGAGGGCTTCAAGGACGGCGGGGGCGGGCAGGCCTTCGGGGTGGGCGGGGGCGATGGAGAGCAGCACGATTTCCGGGTTGGCGGCGGCAAGCCAGGCGGGCGGGTTGAGGGCCGGGTGGCCTTCTTCGGCGAGGAGCAGGACGTTAACCGGCGGGGGCGTGAAGGATTCGAACGTGGCGGCATCCGGGCCGAGGGGCAGCAGGGCGCTGAACTGGCCCCACACGAGCAGGAAGACAGCGCCGCGCGGGCCGCTGGCAAGGGTTTCAAGGCGGGCGCCGCGGCCGAGGTCAAGCGATTGGCCGGCAACGGCAGGGTGAATGGGAATACCGGCAGCGTGGAGGAAGGTCTGGACCTGACCGGCGGGGCGGCTGGCGGTGGGCAGGCCAGCCCAAAGGGCCTGCTGGGGGGTGTAACGTTCCAGCAGAGCGGGCAGGCCGCCGAGGGCTTCGGTACGGGTGGAGCCGATGATGAGGGCATCCAACTCGCCGCCGAGCAGGGGCAAGCGACGGCCGAGGCCATCGGCGAGGCGGGTGGGGCTGGAGCCGCCATTGAGCAGTACGTAGCGGCCGGCCGGGGTGTGGATGAGCAGGGCTTCGCCATTGCCGACATCCAGCAGGGTGAGGTGCAGGCGGCCATCCGGGGCGCGCAGGGCGGCCTGCCAGACAAGGGCGGCCACGGCCAGCAGGGCCGCCAGCCAGAAGGCGGGGGCGGGGCGCGGCAGACGCGGCTGGAGGCGCTGCCAGCCGAGGGTGACAGCCAGGAGCAGGGCGAAGAAGAGCCAGACGGCCCAGAGCGGGGGCTGGCCGATGGCCCAGGCGCCGCCCCAGGTATCGAACCATTCCACGAGGCGGATGGTGGCGGCGGCGAAGGGCCAGACGAGGGCGGCGAGCAGCGGGCCGAGGGGCGGGAGGATTATGCCAACGAGCAGCGCGAGGCCACCGAGTATGAGGATGGCTGGCTGTAAAGGCAGGATGGCGAGATTGGCCGGAATGGCAACGAGGGATAAGCGCTGGAAGTGGTAAAGGATGATGGGCAGGGTGGTGAACTGGGCGGCGAGGGTGAACAGGAAGTACTCGCTGACCGGGCCGGCCAGGGCGGCGACGCGCGAGGGCGGGAGGTAACGGGCAGCCAGAGTGTGAAAGGCGTTTTGGAGCGGCTCGGCATAGAGGATGAGGCCGAGGGTGGCGGCGAAGGAGAGCTGGAAGCCAACATCCCAGAGAATCAATGGATTGAAGGCGGCCATGACGGCGGCGACGGTAGTGAGGCTGTTGAGGCCGGCCTGACGGCGGCCGACCTGACGGGCGAGCAAACCGAGGCCGCCCATGAGGGCGGCGCGTACGACGGAGGCTTCGGCGCCGACGAGGATTGTATAGGCGGCCAGGGCGAGGGCAGCGGCCCAGGCGCCGCGACGGGGGCCCCACAGGCGGGTGAACAGGCTGGCAAACAAGCCAGCGATGATGGCGGTATTGAAGCCGGAGATGGCGATGACGTGCGAGGTGCCGGTGCGGTTGAAGGCGGCTTCGACCGCGGCGGGGATGCGGCTCTCCACACCGAGCAGGATGCCAGCGAGCAGGGAGGATTCGGGTTGCGGCCAGAGCCGGTTGGTGAGGGCGAGGGCGCGGGCTTTGAGGGCGTAGAGGGGGGTGAGGAGGGGGTGGCCGTGGCCGCTTCCGAGGTGGGTGATGCGGACTTCGCGCATCAGGCTGGCAACGCCGCGCTGGGCAAGGTAGGCGCGGTAGGAGAAGGTCTCGTCTTCGGGTGGGGTGGTCAGGCGGCCTTCGAGCTGGAGGCGGTCGCCGTAGCGCCAGCCGCCGTGGGGCGGGGCGAAGGCGAGCAGGCCGCCGGTTACGGGCTGGGTCGCGCCGTCCGGGGTACGGAGTTCTTCGACGGCGAGCCAGAGCTGGGCGTAGCCGTCGCGTTCATCGGGGAGGCGGGTGAGGACGCCGGTGAGGGTGATGATTTGGCCGGCGTCATTATAGGAAGCGAGGTGGCTGGGGGTGAGGGGCGGGGTGGCGGCGGCGTAGCGCTGGGCGCCGAGGCCAGCGGAGAGGAGCAGGCCAGCGATGAGGAGGAGGGGGCGGGCC
>CAZEQN010000227.1:0-3940 GCA_964514335.1 uncultured Anaerolineaceae bacterium | reverse complement strand
CCCTGCTTGCTGAAATCCGCAAGCGGTTGACCCGGCCTGCAACTTTGGCGCCCTTTGCCCGTACTATCCAGTATTGAGAGGAGAACTTCATGGACGAAACGAAAATCACCCTGGCGGGCCTGTGGATTGCCACGATGCTCATTTTCCTGCTGGGCGATGTCCTGCGCATCTACGCCGGAGATTTCAAGGCTGGCGAAATAAACGGACAGCCGGTAACCGGCTGGGCCTGGTTGCTGGCGGCCATCCTGATGCTCATCCCGATTCTGATGATTCTCGCCAGCCTGCTGTTGCCGCCGCCCATCAGCCGCTGGGCGAATATCGTTGCCGCCGGTTTCTTCCTGCTCTTTAATCTGGTCGGCCTGCCCGGTTACCCCGGCATCTACGATAAATTCCTGCTGGCCGTCAGCCTCGGCTTCAATGCCCTGACCATCTGGGTCGCCTGGCATTGGGCGGTGTGAGATGAAAGCCATCCGCCAGACCCGCACCGGCCCGCCGGAAGTCCTTGAACTGCACGACCTCCCCAAGCCGCAGCCCAGAGCCGGCGAACTGCTCATTCGCATCCATGCTTCGACCGTAACGATTGGCGATGTCCTCCTGCGCCGCCTGCATCCCTTACTGATTCCGCTCTTCCGCCTGTTTGGCATGCGCAAAGTCCAGATTTCCGGCACCGAGTTCGCCGGGGTGGTGGAGGCGGTTGGCCCGGGCGTCACCCGCTTCCCGGTCGGCGCGGCGGTCTACGGCACCACCACCGGCCTGGCCGCCGGCGGCAACGCCGAATACATCTGCCTGCCGGAAACCTGGCGCACCGGCGTATTTGCCCGCAAGCCCGCCAACCTTACGTTTGAGCAGGCGGCCGCCGTCCCGGTGGGCGGCATGACCGCCCTGCACCTGTTGCGCAAGGCCGCCCTCCAGCCCGGGCAACGCGTGCTGGTCTACGGCGCATCCGGCAGCGTGGGCACGTTTGCCGTGCAACTGGCGCGCGCCTCTGGCGCCGAGGTCACCGGGGTCGCCAGCGCCGCCAACCTGGACTTGGTGCGCGGCCTCGGCGCGACGCAGGTCATTGACTATGCCAGCCAGGACTTCACCCAATCCGGCCCAATCTATGATGTCGTATTTGATGCAGTCGGCAAACTCTCCGCCGCCAAAATGCGGGCGGCCCTCAAGCCGGGCGGCAAAACGCTATCCGTGCGCACCCCGACCAGCGAGAAAATTGAATATCTGGATGCTTTGCGCGACCTGTGCGAGGCCGGCCAGCTCGTGCCGGCGATTGACCGCCGCTACCCGCTTGAACAGGTCGCCGAAGCCCACCGCTATGTCGAAACCGGCCGCAAAAAAGGCAATGTCGTCATTATCACTTCCCCCCAGCCCGGAGACATTTCCTGAAATTCACACGCTAATCGGTTAGCCCCCCAGCTTGGCCCGTGCCGCTTTGGGCAGGCTCGCCACCACCAGCGCGTACGAGTGGTCAATCAGTTCGCCCACCAGCGCGTCCGGCAGGCTGCCATCCAGCACGACCGTGTTCCAGTGTTTTTTGTTCATGTGGAAACCGGGGGTAATCGCCGGGTACTGCGCCCGCAGCGCTTCGGCATCCGCCGGGTCGCATTTCAGGTTCAGGCGCGGCGGGTCGTTGGTCGCTCCATAGAGCGCAAAAATCTTGCCACCGACCTTGAACACCGGCGTTTCAAAATCAAACGGGTAGGTCAGTTCAGCCCCCGGCAACGCCAGGCAATAGGCATCCACATCGGCGTAGCTGCGCATGTTCAGCCTTTGGCCGGGATGCGACTCATGGCGTACTCTGCCAGCGCCGTAATCGTCAGGCTGGGGTTAATCCCCGGGTTGGCGGGCATGATGCTGCCATCCACCACATACAGGCCGGGGTAATTGAAGACCTCGCAGTTCAAATCCACCACGCCCTCTTCGGGGCTGCGCCCAATCGGGCAGCCGCCCAGGATGTGGGCGGTGCTCGGCATGCCGAACACGCTCTCGGCCACCGACCCGGCCGGGATGCCGCCCATCTCCTCCGCCAGCAGTTCGGTGGCGGTGTGCCCGATTTGGATGTGGGCGGGGATGGCGTGCCGCGAGCCTTTCTCGGTCACCAGCCCGCGCCGGAACAGCGTCCACATATTACGGCCGGCCCGCACGCGGGTCTGGGTGTCCTCGGTCTGCATCACCAGCAGGATGGTGGCGCGCTCGGCCCAGCCCGGCAGGGCCAGCACCTGCAGCGCATCCAGCGGGCGGGTGACCAGCGACCACAGGATGGCCGCCGCCCGAGCCAAAAACGGCCGGGTGGAGTCAATCAGCGGCCAGGCCATGAAGCGCATCAACCCGGACCCGGCCGGGTAGCGCACCGGCTCAATCCGCGTAACCGCATCCGCCTGAAACACCGAACCAATCGCCACCCCCTGCGAATAATCGGCGGCGCTGCCGCGCGCCACCGCTCCCAGCAGGGCTTCGGAGTTGGTGCGCACCATATTCCCCAGCGCCCCGGAGAGCCGCGGCAGGCTGCCAGTGCGCTCGCGGCAGCGGAAAAGCAAATTCAGCGTGCCCATCACCCCCGCCGAGAGCACGACATTACGCGCCCGCACCACTCGCGGCCGTTTGAAGAGCGCCGCCGTGCTGCGGCGGGTATGGACCTCGTAGCGCGCCCCGTCCGGCTGGCCCTCTGGCAGCGGCCGGATGTCGGTCACCTCGGTTTCCGCCCACACCTCGGCCCCGTTCTGTTCGGCCAGGTACAGGTAGTTCTTGGGCAGGGTGTTCTTGGAGTTGTGGCGGCAACCCACCATGCAGCCGCCGCAGAAGATGCAGGTCTGCCGTTCCGGGCCAGCCCCGCCAAAAAACGGGTCAGCGACTCTTGTGCCCGGTTCCTGCCCATCGCCAAAGAAAATCCCGACCTCGGTCGGCGCGAAGGTCTCGCCCACGCCCAGCCGTTCGGCCACCCGGCGGGCGGCCTCGTCGGCCGGGCCAAAGCGCGGGGTGGGGGCGACCCCCAGCATGCGCCGGGCGGTGTCGTAGTGCGGCCGCAGCACGCGTTTCCAGTCCGCCAGGTCTTTCCAGCCGGGCGCCTCGAACAACTCGTCGCTGGGTTCCATCAGCACATTCGCATAGCCGAGACTGCCGCCGCCGACCCCGCTGCCGTGAAAAATCAGCATCCCATCCAGCAGGCTTAACTGTAAAATGCCGTGCGCCCGCAGGGCCGGCAGCCACAGGAACTTCCAATAGGCCCAGTTGGATTTGGCAAAGTCCGCATCGCGGTAGCGTTTCCCTTTTTCCAGCGTCAGCACGGAGTAGCCCTTTTCCGTCAGGCGATGGGCGCTCACGCTCCCGCCAAAGCCGGAGCCGATAATCACAAAGTCGTGGGTGGGGTGGTTAGCCGTCATCGCGCTCGATAATCCTTTCGGTCAGGGTGTACAGGTCGTCCAGCGTACTGGCGCGGGCCTTCTCCAGTCGCCCAAAGCGTTTCTGAAACTGGTCCATGGCATAGGTCACGAAATCATCTTCCACCAGCCCAAACGGCACGACTTCATACTGAGCAAAGGCCTCGCTGATGACCGCAATCGCCGGATAGAGCAGGCCGTTCATGTGGCTTTCGAGCGCCTCCCACTCCTGCGGGTGTTCGACCACCAGCCGCGAGAGCAAAAAGATACCATAGGCGATGTGGCGCGACTCGTCCTGCTTCAACAGCCGGATGCCCTGCCGCAGCCCCGGCAGGCGGTCGTTGGCTTCCAGCATGGTGAAGAAGGCGTGGTAGCCGGTTTCGGCCAGCATGCCCTCGACCACCATGTTGTACGTCACCGCCGCCCGGATTTGCGCCGCTGGCCCCGAGTCGGCTCGCAGGGCCGCCAGCGCGGCGGCCAGGGCATCGAAGAATATCGCGCTGTACTAGGGCGTGTGGTAATGCGCCAGGTCGCCGTCGCTGCCGCACACCTCGGTCAGCACCCGG
>CAZEQN010000226.1:0-3949 GCA_964514335.1 uncultured Anaerolineaceae bacterium | reverse complement strand
GCTCGGCCAGTTCGCCCGCCACCCAGCCGCCGAGGTTAAACGGCGCCGGGCCACGCCCCGCCAGCATCCATTCGCCATTGTATTTGCGGGCGAGATGCAGGTGGGCGCTGGTGGCCGGGCCGCCGGCGCAACCCGGGTAGCCCAGCACCGTATCGGCGGCCACCGCCTGCCCGACGGCCAGAGTCGCCACCGGCTCGAGATGCACATATAGCAGCACCCAGCCGGTCCGTTCATCGCCATCGCCATCCAGGTCCAGCGCCAGCAGGCCCTCTTCCAGCCGAGCGATGACGCCCGGGGCAGCCGCCAGGGCTGGCTCCTCGGCCGGGCTGCAGGAACGGGTTGTACCACCCGGGTTCAGGTCAATGGCGGCCCACACCCCGTTTTGCTCCCAGGCCGAGTGCGGCCCGCCGGTGTAGGCCCAGGTGCGCCCCGGCCGGATGGGCAGGTTCAGTTCAGGCTGGGTCAGGCCGCCCGGCAGCAGCGGTTCCACGGTGGCCGCCCGCGCCCAGGCATCCCCGAATAACTCCGCATGCACCGCCGCCAGCCCGCTTTGCGGGTTCAGGGCGGCCTGCCATTCGGCCTCCCCCAGCCACTGCGCCAGGGTGTATTGCAGGGCGACCGTGCCGGCGTTCAGGGTCGGGTGCAGCCGGACGCGCGTGCCATCTGCCAGGGTGAGGGTCGTGAGGGCGCCGGTGCGCCAGCCGTAATAGCCCGTATTGAGTTGCTCCTGCAGCCACACCAGTTGGCGGTACAGGCCGGTGCGCTTGTGTCCGGTCACGCCCAGCAGGGTGTCTGCATTTACAGTGGCGGCCAGCGGGCCGCCCACGCAGCCGCAGCGGAATTCCAGCAGGGTGAGCAGCAGGCGCGGGTTGGTGGCGCTGGCCTGCGCCACCAGCTCCACTACGGCGCCGGCGGGTTGCGGCATGCCGCTTAACTGGGTCTCGTAATAACGGCTTAAGTAGCCACCCTGCTCGGTCAGGAATGCCTGCGGGTCAAAATCGCCGGCGCTGGCGGCAAAAATCACTTCACTGTCCGGCAGCAGGCGGGCGGCCGGGCCGGTTTCAAAATCCGGCCGCGGCAGGCGCAGGGTGCGGCCGGGCGGCAGCAGGCTATGGCCGGGGAAGATTTCAGTGGCGCGTCGCCAGCGGCCATCCGCCAGAACCTCGATCTCACTCACGCCGATGCCAAAGCGCGCCGCCAGGGCCGGCAGCGTATCGCCGGACTGGGTGCGGTAGGCCATCAGGCTGTGGGGGGCAGGCAGGGCGGCGGCCAGCAGCGCCAGCACGCCCAGGCCGCGCCACAAAAGACTAAGGGTCATCGGGGCTGCGGGCAATGATGGTACTGAAGGAACCGCACACGCAGGATTTAATCAGGTCGTCGCCGCGCCGCAGCCAGCCTTCATACGGGGCCGGGCCGGCTTCGGCCACCCAGCCGCTTAACACAAAGGGCAGCGGCCCGCCGGCGGACACCCACTCGCCGTTGTATTTGCGGGCGATGTGGAGGTGCGTTCCAGTCGAGCGCCCGCCCTCGCAGGAGGGATGCCCAATCAGGCCGCTGCGGTCCACGAACTTGCCGACCGGGGCGACATCCGTGGTGACGTGCAGGTAAAGCAGCACCCAGCCGGTCTGCTCAAAGCCGTCGCCATCCAGGTCCAGGATGACCACGCCATTGCCGGAGCGTACAATCACCCCGGCGGCAGCCGCCACCGCCCACAGGTCAGACTTCACGCAGCCGCTTTCCACGCTGCCGGGCGCAAAGTCCAGGGCGGCCTGTGACCCCGGCCCTTCCCAGGCGCCGTGCGGGCCGCCGGTATAGGCCCAGCGCTGGCCGAGCAGGAACGGCAAAATCAGGTTGGGCTGTTCCAGGTTGGGCGGGAAGAGCGGCTCGACCGCCGCCGCCCGGCCCCAGGCATCCCCGAACAGGGTGTTATGCACATCGGCAAAGCCGCCCTCGGCCGCCACGGCCGCTTCCCATTGGGCGCGGGTCAGGGTTTTGGAGAGCAGGTACTGGATGGCGACCGTACCGGCGTTCAGTTCCGGGGCCAGCCGCAGGCGGCTGCCATCCTTGAATTCCAGCGTGGTCAGGTTGCCATCCCGCCAGCCATAATAGCCCGCCGAAAGCTGGTTGGCGGCCCAGGTCAACTGGCCGTTCAGGCCGCGCTGCTTGAATTCCACATAGCCCATCGGGTAGTCGGTTTCCGAAAGGGTCAGCGGGTTGCCCAGCACCCAGTGGCCGTTGTATTCCAGCAGCGAGAGCAGGACGCGCGGGTTGAGCGAGTTTTCCAGCGCCACTTTAATCACTATCTGCGGGCCGGTCAACCAGCCGCTGCTGCCGAGGTACTCGCGGTAGGTACTCAAGTGGCCGCCCAGCGTATTGGCATAGGTTACCGGGTCAAAGCCCACCGCCGAGGGCGAATACACCAGGTCGCTGTCCGGCAGAATGAGGTCGCGCGGGCTGGTTTCGCCCAGCCGCTGGGGGATGACCAGCAACTGGCCGGGCCGGATAAAGCCCAGCCGCGGTATTTCCTCATCCGATACGATTTCAAAGGCGCTGACGCCAAAGCGCACTGCCAGCGCATCCAGCGAGTCGCCGGATTGGGCGCGGTAGAGCAGCGGCTGGGTGTCGCCGCCAGCGGGTTCAGGGGTCGGGCTGGGTTCGGGCGTGGCGGTGAAGGCGCTATCCGGCGTTTCAGTGGCGGGGGGTGTCTCGCTGGCCGGTGGCGTTTCGCTGGGCGTGGCGCTCGGCAGGTTGAGGAAGGCGGTCGGGAAGGGCGTGGCCGGGGTGAGCGGGGCGGCGGCGGTGGCGGTCAGGCTGGCGGGGGTGATGTAACCGCTGCTGCATACGCTGGTAACCAGCGCAAAGAGCACGGCCAGAAAAAGCAATTGGAGGGAGCGGCGTTGGGCGGCGGTCATCGTTGAATGGTGTTGCCGGGTTCGCGGCATTCGCAGGCTTCCAGCGTGCGGCCCTCTTTCGTCAGGGTGCCATCGTAGAGGGTTCCAGTTCCGCCGGAAACCCAGCCGTCCAGCACAAAGGGCAGGCTGGCATCCGCTGAAATCCACTCTCCATTATACAGGCGCGCCAGATGCAAATGTGTGCCGGTGGAAATGCCGCCCTCGCAGGAGGCGTGGCCGATGCGCTCCCCGGCCCGCAGGAAGGTCCCGGCCGCCACCCGGTCGCGGCGTTCGATGTGCATGTAGAGCAGCACCCAGCCGGTGCCGAGGTTGCCATCGCCATCCAGGTCCTGATAGACCGCGCCGTTGGCGGCTGCCACAATCAGGCCGTCGGCGGCGGCCACCACCCAGGCTTCGCTTGGCAGGCAGCCTTCCTGTTCAGCGGGCGGGGCGAAGTCCAGCGCCGCCCAGGCCGAGCCGCCATCCCAGCCGCCGTGCGGCCCGCCGGTGAAGGCCCACGGCACGCCGGGTTCAAAGGGCAGTTGCAGGGGCGGCTGTTGCAGGTTGGCGGGCAGTAACGGGTCAATGCCCCAGTCAAACGGCCAGCCAAACATCGATTGATAGGCCGCCAGCAGGCCCTCGGCGCTGGCCGCCTGCCGCCACTCGGCTTCGGGGTAGAGTTGCGCCAGCAGGTACAGCACGCCGACGGTTCCGGCGTTCAGGGTCGGGTCGGCCGGGGCGAGGACGTCATCCTGGGTGACGAAGGCGTTGAGGGCATTGGCGCGCCAGCCATAGTAACCGGTATTGAGGGCGTTGGCGGCCCACGCCAGTTGCTGGTACAGGCCGCTGCGGGCCGGCTGGCGCACGCCGATCGGGAAAGCGAGGTCATCCAGATGGGCGGCCCGGCCGCGCACCCAGCCGCTCTGGTATTCCAGCGCCGCCAGCAGCAGGCGCGGGTTGACCGAATATTCGCGCCCGACGCGGGCTACGATCTCTGCCCCGGTCAGGGTTTCGCCGTCTATTGTTTCGCGGTAAATCGCCAACTGGCTGTCATATTG
>CAZEQN010000225.1:315-3972 GCA_964514335.1 uncultured Anaerolineaceae bacterium | reverse complement strand
AGGAGGATGCGATGAGCGACGAAACACGCCAAGAGGAACTTGAAAAAAAGGACGAGATGAATTTTGACTGGAGCTGGGGTGGCGACACCAGTTGGCTGTGGGGCATTGTACTCGTCGTGGGCGGCGGTCTGCTCCTGGTGCAGAATTTCACCTCCTACCGAATCCTTGACGCTGGCAACTGGTGGGCGATTTTTATCCTTGTCCCCGGTATTTCCAACCTGCTGCGCGCCTGGCGCAGCTACCGGCTGCGCGGCACCCTTACCGCCGGCGCCCGCAACAGCGCCTTCGGCGGCTTTGTGCTGGTAGCCATTGCCCTGAACTTCTTTTTCAACATAGGTTGGGGGCTGATGTTGCCCTTGCTGCTTATCCTTGGCGGGGCCTTTCTGCTGCTCACGGCTCGCCGCCAGTAGCGCAAATCTTCCAATGAATCAAAAAAGCGCCCTCACGGGCGCTTTTTTGATTCAGGTGTTCAGGAGTGCCGCACCTTCAAACTGACCACAAAACCAGAGAGTTCAATATCCAGTTTGCGGGTCGCACTGGTGTAATTTTCCGAACGATAATTAAGACCGGAAAAAATGTAATCGGTTTCATCGCCATTGACATTTGCATCAGTTACAAAGGCGCTGGTCACCAGCCGCACGCCGACATCCGCCGGGATGCGCAGGTCGGTATCCGCCACAAAGGCGCCCAACCGCAGGCGGGTTTCACCCTCCGGCAATTGGGCCTGGGTGTAATCCAGTTCAACTTCACCGACGAACATCCACAACTCTTCGTTTTTTACTTCCCAGGCGCCCAGCCGTTCAAGCCCAAATGGGCGGAACATGGCATTAAGGCGCGCCGGCCGAAAAATCAGCACCAGCCCAACCACCACCAGCAAGGTGGGCCAGAAAATCCGGCCGACATTGATATCCAGAAAATTGGCCGTCAGAAACAGCGCCCCGAGGGCGATCAATACGACTGCCAGCGTTACCTGTCCGTTTTTTTCCATAGTTGAATTTCTCCTCATTGGTACTTGCGTGTGCGGCTGCGATGGTCAACCCCAGTATAGCGTAACCGAGACCGGCCGCCAAATACTATACGGGCTGATATACTTAAAGTTGCAATCCACCCTTGGAAGGAACATATTTCATGACATTTGCCCGCATGGATACCTATCTTCAAGACAACCTCGATGCCAGCCTGGCAGAACTCTCTGACCTGTGCCGCATCCCGAGCATCGCCGCCCAGAACACCGGCCTGCAGGAAGGCGCAGAAAGCGTGGCCGCCATGCTGAAAAAGCGCGGCTTCACAGTGGAAATTATGCCCACCGGCGGCGCCCCGGTAGTGTTCGGCGAGCGCAAGGGGCGGGTGGACAAGACGATGCTGTTCTACAACCACTACGATGTACAGCCTGCCGAGCCGCTTGAACTGTGGGAGAGCCCGCCCTTTGAACCCACCCTGCGGGATGGCAAGCTCTATGCCCGCGGCGTAAGCGACGACAAAGCCCACATCACCAGCCGTCTGCATGCCCTGGATGCCCTGCTGGATGCAGAAGGCGAACTGCCCTGCAACATCAAGTTCATCATTGAAGGCGAAGAGGAAATCGGCTCGGTCAATTTGCCGCCCTTCATCAAAGCCCATGCCGAAAAATTCGCCGGCGATGCCTGCATCTGGGAATTTGGCGCGCTGGACCATCGCGAAGTACCCATCCAGTATGCCGGCCTGCGCGGAATCTGTTATGTGGAATTAAGCGTGGAGAGCCTCTCAACGGATGTGCACTCCGGCCTGGGCGGCACCATCTTCCCCAACGCCGCCTGGCGGCTGGTATGGGCGCTGGCCAGCATCAAAGGGCCGGATGAGCGCATTCGCATCCCGAACTATTATGACAATGTCGTACCGCCCTCGGCCCGCGACCACGAGCTGTTCGCCAAACTGCCGGAAATCGCGGACGAGTATCGCCAGCGCTACGGCGTAAAGGAATTCCTCCAGGGCGTTGCCGGCGGGCCGGAGCTGCGCATTCAGGAAACCCTGCTGCCCTCCTGCACCATCTGCGGCCTCACCAGCGGCTACCAGGGCCCCGGCACCAAGACCGTGCTGCCCGCCAAAGCCTCGGCCAAGGTGGATTTCCGGCTGGTGCCGGACCAGACGCCCGAAGACGTGGTGGCGAAACTGCGCACCCACCTGGACGCCGAGGGCTTCAGCGACGTGCACATCCATTACCTCGGTGGCGAGGCCCCCGGCCGCACCGACCCGGATGACCCCTTCCTGCAAATGGTCGTGCAGACTGCCGAGGAAATCTACGAGTCCGAAATGGAAATCCACCCGATGATTGGCGGCTCCGGCCCCAACCATGCGTTTTTGCATTACCTCAATGTACCGGTGGCCACCGCCGGCCTGGGCTACCCGGATACCCGCGCCCACGCCCCCAATGAAAACATCCGGCTTGACCATTACCTCCAGCACGCCCGCCACATCACCCGCATTCTCAAGACCTTCGCGGGCTAACCACAAATGCCTACAGCTCAAGAAGGCGCGCCGGTCGCGCCTTCTTGATTCACACCAGCAGCCGGCGGCTTTGGCTTTCCCGGAAGACGGCGCCAGACAGTGGGCAGAGTTGCTACGCAACTACGCCCACTGTTGCCATCAAGACAATCTATTCCCAATTCTTCGCAATCCCTAGAACATCTGTTTGAAACTGATATAATCTCGCCCATGTCCAGCATCGTCGCTCTTGATATTGAAACCACCGGCCTCGACCCGCGCAAGGATGCCATTATTGAAATCGGTGCAGTGCGCTTTAACAGCCGCCGCGTTGAGGAAGAATGGTCCACCCTGGTAAACCCGGGGCGCACCATCCCGCCCTTCATCACCCGCCTGACCGGCATCACCGATGGCATGGTGATGGGCGCCCCCGGCCTCCCGGAAGTGATGTCCGATCTGCGCGATTTCGTCGCCGACCTGCCGATTCTAGGCCACAACGTGAATTTTGATGTCGGTTTCTTTCGCGCCCGCAACATGTTTCTGGATAACGAGTTGCTCGATACCTATGATCTGGCCTCGGTCCTGCTGCCCAGCGCCGGTCGCTACAACTTGAGCGCCCTCGCCCAGTATCTCGGCATCCCGATGCCCACCGCCCACCGCGCCCTGGAAGATGCCCGCATGACCCACGGCATCTTCACCCGCTTGCAGGAAAAAGCCCTGACCCTGCCGCTGGACATCCTCGCTGAAATTGTGCGCCTCGGCGAAGACCTGCCATGGGGAGCCGACTATGTCTTTCGGGGCGCCCTCAAAGAACGCGGCCGCGAGCAGGCCAGCCTCGGCAAACGCGGCCACGCCTACCACGGCCCGCTGTTCGAAGCCCCGCCCCCGCCGGAAAAAGAACCCCTGCAACCGAATGCCAATCTGCAACCATTGGAAATCGAAGAAATCACCGCCTTTCTGGAACACGGCGGCGCATTCTCGCGATTGTTTGAACAGTTTGAATACCGCCCGGAACAGGTTGATCTCACCCGCGCCATTGCCACCGCCTTAAGCGAAGGCCACCACCTGCTGGCCGAAGCCGGCACCGGCGTCGGCAAATCGCTGGCGTACCTCGTCCCGGCCGCCATCTGGGCCCTGCAAAACAACAGCCGGGTGGTCGTTTCCACCAACACCTTCTACCTGCTGGACCAGTTGGTG
>CAZEQN010000225.1:0-305 GCA_964514335.1 uncultured Anaerolineaceae bacterium | reverse complement strand
CGTCTTGATCGCCACCGATTGCCTGAGTGAAGGCATCAACCTGCAGGACCAGTTGGTGAGCAAGGACATCCCCAGCGTACAAAAAGCGTTGGGCGTGCCGCTCAACGCCGTGGTGCTCAAAGGCCGCAACAACTACCTCTGCCCGCGTCGCCTGGAAGCCTTGCGCCGCAAGAAGCCCGAAAGCACGGATGAAATGCGCGTGCTGGCCAAGATGCTCATCTGGCTGGGCGAATCCGAGGGCGGCGATTTGAGCGAAATCAACATCACAGGCCCAGGCGAACGCGCCGTGTGGAATCGCATCTCCG
>CAZEQN010000224.1:0-3994 GCA_964514335.1 uncultured Anaerolineaceae bacterium | reverse complement strand
AGTTGGCCGGCCGCCCGGCCGCCTGCCCCAGCAAGAGGGCCGGCGCAATCGAGTCCAGCAACAACCACATATCCAGCTTGTATTTGCGGGCATAGGCCTGGGCCGCAATCAGCCCGGTAATCAGCGCGCCAAAGATGTGCAGGCCACCCTCGGTGATGTAGAAAGCCCGCCGCCAGTCCTGCACGAAATACTGGCCGCCGCCAGCGACATCATTCAGCACATAGTACAGCCGCGCCCCGATGATACCGGCCGGCACGACCCACAGCAGCATATCCCAGATGACCTCCGCCGGGCCGCCCCGGCGGCGCATTTCGCGGTCGGTGATCCAGCCGCCGAGGATGATGGCCACGCCTATCAGCAGGCCATACCAGCGAAAGACGAAATCAATCCCAAACAGGTTAATCGTAAACAAAATCGGGTCAATCAAGGCTTACCTCCAGTTCTCGCTCCGGTTGGCGGCCATTGACGGCCGCTTTCTTTCCATTCAGGCCAAAGCCAAAGCGTTCAAAAATATCGGCAAATTCTTCGGCAATCATCGTTTCGGTGTAGCCCATCGCCGCCAGCGAGTAGCGGTTCTCGCTCTCAAAATTTTTCTGGCGTTCGACCGTTTCGGCCACCACGGCGTCAAAGTCCGGGTCAATCGTCTGCCCCAGTTGCGCATAGATTTTACGGACAGTACCGTCCAGGTCGCTGACCAGATCATCATACCGCAGGATGATGCGCCCATCCTCGGGCATGCGGTCCAGCCGTTCCAGCGGGTAGCGGTACCAGTGCCCGATTAAGGCCCGGGTGAAATCCCGGTTGGGGAAAGCCTCGGCCGGTTCGCCAAAGACTTTCCAGATATAGCTGAAAAAGGTCGTCTTGGAGGCAATCGTATCAATCGGGTTGCGCGCCAGGTAAATGAAGACTGCATCCGGAAAGGTGCGCCGCAGCGCCTCGACCTTGACGCAAAAAGCCGGGTTCTTGGCGATGTAACGCTTGCCGCCATGCGCCCACACATGCCGTTGCAGCAGGCCTTTATAGAAGCGCATCACTTTTTCCTGGCGTTTCAGCGGCAGGTCGGTGTCAAATTTCCAGTACGGGCGCAGGTCTTCCAGAAAGGGGAACGGGAACATGTAGAAGCAGGTATCCCAGGAGTGGCACATCAGCCCTTCATCTTCATCCACTTCCCACAGGCCCACGCTGTGCATCTGGATGCCGCCCAGCAGGCGGTCATTGACCTGCTCCAGTTTGCGCCGCAGCCGCCCGCCCAGCACGTTTGCATCCACCCGCCCCAGCAGCCGCCAGAAGGCGCGCTGGGTGAGCGAAGGCGCGATGTAGATTTCCCACAGTTGCATGGCGGTCAGGTTGTCTTCATCCCGCGCCAGCAGGCGCTGCAAAAGGGTTGAGCCGCTGCGAAAGTTGCCGATGATGAAAATCGGCGCGGCGACGGCCTGCCGCCGGAAGGCCGGGAACAGGACATAATCCAGCCCCAGCGCCAGCTGGGTGGTCAGGTTATGGATGGGAATCAGCAGATACCACCAGAACAACACCCGCCAGCGCTTGCCCGCCAGGCGGCCGGGGGTTTCGCCCGCCCGCGTCAGGGCCGCCCAGGTCAGGCGTATAAATAATGAAAAGTTAAACAGCATTCGGATTCCTGACGTCTTAAAGTGGCTGAATCGTTCCAGCCGACGCCACAAGCGCCAATGATACCCCCATTCCGCCAGTCGCAAGTCATTCTGCCCGCCGATTTCGGCCACACTCGGTATAATTCAGGCAACCACGCACCCACTCGCGCTATTCCGGAGGATTCATGGCCGAGCGCGCCACGCCACCCGCCAGCATGCAGGACTATCTCGCCGCCCACGCCCACCGCGGCCAGACGATGCTGCTGCCCGCCCTGCTGGAAGCCCAAAAACGCTACAACCACATCTCGAAAGAGATTGCCGCCGAAATCGGGCAGGCGCTCCACGTGCCACTGGCTGAAGTTACCGGCGTGATTGAGTTCTACTCCATGCTGCATGACCAGCCCACCGGCGAAACCCACATCCGCATCTGTGAAAGCCCGGTGTGCAGCCTGTTTGGCGCAAAAACTGTCAGCGCGACCCTGTGCCGCGAACTGGACACCGCCATCTGCGAGCCGACAATTGACAGCAAATACTATGTGGAAAGCGTGCAATGTCTCGGCCTGTGCGAGCGCGCTCCGGTGATGCTGGTGAATGACCGCCCCATCGGCCAGACCACGCCGGACGTGGTGGCCGAGCTGGTGCGCCGCCCGCCCGACCCACCCAGCGGCCTGATTCGCACCGGCACGCGCCTGCTCACCGCCCGGCTGGGCAAAATCTCGCCCACCAGCCTGGCCGATTACGAAGAAACCGACGGCCTGCGCGGCCTGGAGGCCGCCCTGGCAATGACCCCTGCCGAAGTGATTGCCGCGGTCAAAGAGTCAGGCCTGATGGGGCGCGGCGGGGCCGCCTTCCCCACCGGCGTTAAGTGGGAGGGCGCGGCCCAGGCCGAAGGCCAGCCCAAGTTTCTGGTCTGCAATGCGGATGAATCCGAACCCGGCACCTTCAAGGACCGCACCCTGCTGGAAGAAGACCCCTTCAGCATCCTGGAAGGCATGCTGATTGCAGCCTACGCCATCGGCGCCACCCAGGGCTTCCTGTATGTGCGCGGCGAGTACCCGCGCGCCCAGGGCATCCTGCAACGCGCCATCGAGGTCTTCCGCGCCGCCGGCCTGCTCGGCCAAAACATTCACGGCCGCGGCTTCGATTTTGACATTGAACTGCGCTCCGGCGCCGGGGCCTACATCTGCGGCGAGGAAACCGCCCTGTTTGAAAGCATTGAGGGCAAACGCGGCTACCCGCGCATCAAGCCGCCCTTCCCGACCCAGCACGGCCTGTTCGGGAAACCCACAGTGATTAACAATGTAGAGACTTTTGCCAATGTACCGCTGCTCTTTCGCATGGGCGTGGATGCCTATCGCAAACTGGGCTCGGAGAAATCCAGCGGCCCGCGCCTGTTCTGTCTCTCGGGCGACACCTTCATGCCCGGCTTGTTTGAAATCACGGCCCCCATCACCCTGCGCGACCTGATTTTCAAGGAAGCCGGCGGCATCCGCAATGGCCGCAAGCTGGGGGCGGTGCTGCTGGGCGGCGCGGCGGGCAAGTTTGTGCCGCCCGACCAGCTGGACGTGCTCCTGACTTTTGAAGATACCCGCGCCGCCGGCCTCTCGCTCGGCTCGGGGGTGGTGATGGTCTTTGACGAGACCCGCGACCTGCGCCAGGTGCTGCTCGACCTCGGCCATTTCTTCGCCCACGAATCGTGCGGCAAGTGCTACCCCTGCCAGCTCGGCACCCAGCGCCAGTTGGAAATCCTCGAACGGCTGGCGCACGGCCAGTTGCTGCCCGGCGACAAGGAACGCCTGACGGATGTGGGCTGGACGATGACGGACGCCTCGCTGTGCGGCCTGGGCCAGACCGCCGCCACCGCCGTCTTAAGCGTGATGGAACACTGGCCGCACCTGTTTGAAACCGGGAAATAGCCTTAACCCATTCCCGTACAGGCGTTGTTATGGTCGTAAGTTGGAAGACATCGCAGGTAGGGGCGACCTGCAGGTCGCCCCTACAACCAAGCCTGCGGACGAAGTAACCCGTAGTCCAACCTGTATGCGGGCGCTGTTGTTGCAGTAAATCTTTTGTAGCCTAGCCCCTTGTGGGCGTCGTTGTAGGCGAAACTGCTTAAGCCACCCGGAGGAACGCATGACCCTCACCCTCACCATTGATGGCCGCGAAATCCACGCCCCGGCCGGCAGCAGCCTGATGCAGGCGGCCCAGCTGGCGGAGGTGGATACGCCCGTCATCTGCTATCACGAAGCCACCACCCCCAACGGCCTGTGCCGCCAGTGCGTGGTGGAAGTGGAGGGTTGGCGCGTCCTCGCCCCGGCCTGCGTTACTCCGGCCGCCGAGGGCATGGTGGTGCACACCGCCAGCCAGCGCGTGACGCGGGCGCGCCG
>CAZEQN010000223.1:801-4017 GCA_964514335.1 uncultured Anaerolineaceae bacterium | reverse complement strand
AGGCCGTGGGCGCCACCACGCTGGACGAATACCAGAAACACATTGAAAAAGATGCCGCCCTGGAACGCCGCTTCGCGCCGGTGTATGTGGAAGAACCCAGCGAAGAAGACAGCGTGCTGATGTTGCAGGGCCTGCGCGACCGCTACGAGGCCCACCACAAGGTGCGCTTTTCGGATGAAGCCCTGACGGCCGGGGTCAAGCTCTCGGCCCGCTATGTCACCGAACGCCGCCTGCCGGACAAGGCCATTGACCTGATGGATGAAGCCGCCGCCAAACTGCGGGTGGGCCTCTCGGCCCTGCCGCCGGAATTGAAGGCGATGAAATCCGAACTGGACCGCCTGCTGGCCGAAGAAGAACAGGCCGGGCTGGAGCGCGACTACGAACGCGCCGCCGAAAAGAAAGCCGAACGCCTGCGGGTGGAAGACAAGTTCCACGCCGAAAAAGACAAGTGGGAATCCGAACACCAGTTGGATGAGCTGGTGGATGAGAACGACATCGCCGAAGTGGTGGCGCAGTGGACCGGCATCCCGGTCGCGACCATGCTGGAAACCGAGTCTGAAAAACTGCTGCACATGGAAGACCGGTTAAGCGAGCGCATCATCGGCCAGAAGGAAGCCATTCACGCCCTGGCAGATGCCATCCGGCGGGCGCGCTCCGGCCTCAAGGACCCCAAACGGCCAATTGGCTCGTTTATCTTCATCGGCCCCTCGGGCGTGGGCAAAACCGAACTGGCGAAGGCGCTGGCTGAATTCATGTTCGATGATGAAGATGCGCTGGTACGAATTGACATGAGCGAATACCGCGAACAGCACACCGCCTCGCGCCTGTTTGGCGCCCCGCCCGGATATGTGGGCTACGAGGAAGGCGGCCAACTGACCGAAGCCGTGCGCCGCCGCCCGTACCGCGTGATTCTGTTTGACGAAATTGAAAAAGCGCACCCGGAAGTGTGGAACTCCCTGCTGCAAATTCTGGACGATGGCCGCCTGACGGATGGCCAGGGCCGGGTGGTGAACTTCCGCAACACCGTACTGATAATGACCAGCAACCTCGGTACCGAGTTTGTGCGCAAGTCCGGCTCGCTGGGCTTCCTGAAAGCTGAAGACAGCGACGAAGTACGCCAGGCGCACCAGAAAATCGAGAAGGCGCTCAAGGACACCTTCCGGCCGGAATTCATCAACCGGATTGACGAAATCATCACCTTCTCGGCCCTCACAGTGGAAGAAATGAAAGAAATCGTCGTGTTGCAGATGCAGGAAATCCGCGAACGCCTGCTGGAGCGCGGCCTGAAGGTAGAGCTCTCCGCCAAGGCCGCCGCCTGGCTGGCCGAAACCGGCCACGACCCGGCTTTTGGGGCGCGGCCGCTCAAGCGCCTGCTGCAAAAACATGTCGAAAGCCCGCTCTCGGTCAGCCTGCTGAAGGGCGAATTCAAGCCCGGCGACACCATTCTGGCAGATGTGAACGAAGAAAACGAAGTGGTCTTTCACGTCAAGCCCGGGCGCGAAGCCCGCAAAACCCAGGACGTGGCTGCCTGAAACCCGGCTGCCGCAATGCCGCTGAAAACCAGATACATAAAAACAGCCTTCCGGAAGAACCGGAAGGCTGTTTTTTGCAACCCCCGGCCTGAAATTGCGTATCATTAGTAGCATGAATCAAATTGTTCAAGGAGCAGGAAATGGAATCTCGTAGAGGAAGTATTACCATCGGCGTCCTGCTGGTGCTGGTGGGCGGCTGGTTTCTGGCGGTGCAGTTCGTGCCCGGTCTGGCCGCCTGGGCAGATAGCTTTGCCGAATGGCCGATGTGGGTGGTCGGCCTCGGCTTGTTGTTCCTGGTAGCGGCCATCATCGGCGGCGAAAGCGGCCTGGCGGTGCCGGCCAGCATCCTGATGGGCATTGGCGGCATTCTGTTCTACATGAACCGCACCGGCGAATGGGAAGCCTGGGCCTATGCCTGGACGCTGATCATTGGTTTTGTCGGTATCGGCGTGTTTCTGGACAATCTGTTGCAGGGCAAAATCCGCACCGCCCTGACCGAAGGATTGAACACGATTATGACCAGCGTCATCCTGTTCCTCGTGTTCAGCACCTTCTTCCGCCAGTTCATCTTCAACCAGCCCTCGCTACTTGGCCCCTACTGGCCGGCGCTGCTGATTGCCTGGGGTATTTGGCTGATGGTACGCCCGCTGTTTGGCAAGCGCAAGCCGGTGGTTTCTGTCAATCTGGACCTGGATAAAGACGAAATGTAAGCGCAACTTGCGCAGGAGAAAGCCCCTGGCGAGCAACCTCGCCGGGGGCTTTCTTTTATAATCGGAGGATCTAAAGCCATGGGAGAAGCCCGCATGACGAACAACTTTCCGCAACCCGAACGGGTGCTGCTCATCGTCGCCCACCCGGATGACCCTGAATTTGGCGCCGGCGGCACCATCGCCCGCTGGGTGCAGGGCGGAGCCGAGGTGACTTTTGTGATTGTGACCGATGGCCGCAAAGGCACCGCCGACAAGGACATGACGCCGGAGAAACTGGTGGCGCTACGCGAAGCCGAACAGCGCGCCGCCGCCGCCGTGCTGGGGGTACAGCAGGTAGTCTTCCTTGGCCAGCCGGATGGCGAAATCCAGAACACGCCCGCCCTGCGCGAACTCATCGTGCGCCAGATTCGCACCCACCGGCCGGATGTGCTCATCACCCATGACCCGACCACGCGTATTTTTCAGAACATGGCGCTCAACCACACCGACCACCGGGTAGTCGGTGATACGGTGCTGGATGCGGTCTTCCCGCTGGCACGCGACCGCCTGAACTTCCCGGAACATGAAGCCGCCGGGCTGGAACCGCACAAGGTACTGGATATCTTTCTGCAATTTACTGAAACGCCCAATTACTGGGTGGATATCAGCAACACAATTGATTTAAAAATCAGAGCCCTGTGGGAGCACAAAAGCCAGATTGGCGACCCGGCCGAACTGGAAGAACGCCTGCGCCAGCGCCACCGCGAGCGCGCCGAGCAACTTTCATTTGAGTATGCCGAGACCTTCAGAAGGGTGCGGTTGCCGGGGTAGGCACGCTTAGAAGCTGTTTTATACTCCTCTCAGATGCTGTTTAATATGTTCCTCAACCGATGTGAAAGACACCTTTGGGTACTAAACTCGAATGAAATTCTCGTGTAGGGGCGGGTTTCAAACCCGCCCCTACGGATAATAATTAAGACACTTATTAAACAATC
>CAZEQN010000223.1:0-791 GCA_964514335.1 uncultured Anaerolineaceae bacterium | reverse complement strand
CCCTGGCGGGGCTTTTTCGTTTGTATTGAGTGGTGGCGGGTCTTTAGGATGACGCGCTGGTATAGTGGCGCAGGCCGTACTTCCACACCGCCCGCGAAACCCACATCAATACCAGGGTGAAGCCGGAAGCAATCAGCATCGTCTGGGGGGTGAGGCGGCCGGTCAGCGCTTCGGCTGGTACAGTGACAGCAAACGCCACTGGGATGAGGTAGGTCAGGCCCGCCCGCAGCCAGTCCGGGTACATACCCACCGGCCAGCGCCCGGCCTGGTACAGGCTCTGGAACATCTCCATCAGTTCCCACACCCGCACAAACCAGAAGGCCAGGGTGGTGAACATCAGGAAAACGCAGTAAATCATGATGGCGCCGAGGAACAGGGCGACCACAAACAGAGCCGCGCTGGTCAGAGTGGTGGCGTTGCCAATATCCACCAGCGCCCATACCAGCACAATCACGCCCATCAGCACATCCACCACCGCCCAGATGGCAAACTGGCGCACGCTGACGATGACCTGCGAGTCTTCCGGCTTGGTCAGGGCGAAATCCAGCGAACCTTCCTGCACGTCTTCCATCAGGCGGCCCATGTTGGGCTGGATGATGGTGCGCATGATGCCGCCCATCAGGATATGTACACCCATCACGGCCAGCAGTTCGCCGCTGCTCCAGCCACGCAGGCTGTCGGTGTAACTGAACACCACCGCCAGCACCGCCAGGCCGGTGCCCAGGGCAATTAGCGACTGCATCATCTGGATGAAGAAGTTGGCGCGGTACTGCATTTCATTGAGGGTGCTG
>CAZEQN010000222.1:0-4061 GCA_964514335.1 uncultured Anaerolineaceae bacterium | reverse complement strand
CGGAGCGAATCTGGTCGGCGGGTTTGTATTTCTGCTCGGCCCAGTGCATCAGGTCGTTGTGGGCCATGAAGGTGTACATCACATCCGCCGCCAGGAAATACGACTCCGGAATGCGGATGCTATCCTTGACGTCTTCATCCGCCATTTCGGTCAGGATACGTTTGGCCAGCAGCATGCCGGCCGCCTTGCCGCCCACGCGCCCCTTGCCGATTTTGCGCTCGCGGATATCCACCAGGTCATTAATCGTGAACCAGCGCTTGGCGATTTTAATGTAGCCCAACTGGTCGCTGATCAGGCTGCGAATCAACACCACTTTGATTTCCTGCAGGCGCGGCTCGTAGCGGGCGCGTTCCTCCGGCGGCATCCGGCTGATGGCCAGAGCCTGCTCCACCAGCAGTTCCTGCGGCGCCAACTCGGCATTCAGGCCAATTAACCAGGCTTCGCTGCTGGCCCCCCGCTCGGCCAGCGTTTGGCGCACGAGTTCTTCAAATAACTCGTACCCAAAATTATGGGCGAAGTGCAGGTCGGTGAGCGTCTCGCGCAGCCGTTCCTGCCGTTCGCGCCAGGTATCCTCCGGCTCTTCGCTGTAGGGGTCGGTCAGGCCTTCGCGGTTCTGGCTTTGAATCGCCAGTTCGCGTACCAGTTCCTTGAAGTCGTTGCGGCTCATGATGCCGCGCGCGAAAAGTTCCTCGCGCATGCGCGCCCGGATGCGCGTTTGCAGAATCGGGTACTGCGCCAGGGCAGTGTAAATCCGGTAAGTTGGGTCAGCGAACAGGGAGGGCAGCGTCATGATTGCCACTCATTAAACCACAACGGCACAGGGTCGCCTGTGCCGTCTGAATTAAAGAATTCGCGCGCCTGCCGCGGGTCAGTTCCCCAGATGCATCGGCATGATGACATGCAGGAAGGTTTCATCGCCCAGCGGACGCACCACCCCCGGCGCATTGGGGTTGCTGGTTTCCAGCGCCACATTCGGCGTTTTCACCACGTCCAGCACCTCGCGCAGGAAACGCACGTTGAAGGCAATCATCAGCGGTTCGCCCTCAAAAGTGACATCCACCGTGGTTTCATTCGAGCCGGTCTCTTCGGACTGGGCGGAAATCTCCACTTTGCTGGCTTCCAGACCGCCGTCGCCATTGATGTTCAGGCGGGCGATGTGGCTGCCTTCGCGGGCGAAAATCTCGGCCTGCTTGCAGGCTTTCAGAAAATCCGCCGTGGCCAGCACCGTGCGGGTGTTGAAGCTGTTCGGGATAATCTGCTCGTAATCCGGGTAGTTGCCCTCAATCAGTTGCGAGGTCAGTTCCAGGTCCGGCAGGCGGAAGACCACCTGGTTGCGTCCGGGTGGCAGCGCCATCGTCACCGTTTCATCGCCATTGGCGGCAATGCGGGCCAGTTCGCTCAACGCCCGGGAGGGGATGATGACGCGCACATTCTGCGCCACGGCGGCGCTCAACTGGGCGCTGCGCACGGAAAGCCGAAAGCCATCCGCCGCCACCATCGTCATCTTATCGCCTTCCACCAGGAACAAAATGCCGGTCAGCACCGGGCGGGCATCGTCCGTGCTGGCGGCAAACACCACCTGGTGAATCATTTCTTTCAGGTCGGCCACATTCAGTTGAATGCCACCCGCCAGGTCCGGTACCGGCATCGGCGGGAATTCCTGGGCATCAATGCACTTAATATCGGTGGTGGAGGTCGCACTGCGGACGTTCAGATTCTGGCTGGGCAGGGCCAGCTCCATCTGCACTTGCCCGCTCAAGGTGTTCACCAAATCGCGGAAGGTGCCGGCCGGTACAGTCGTGGAGCCTTCTTCTTCGATTTTTGCCCCAATCCAGCAGGTAATTCCCATTTCCAGGTTGGTGGCCGAGAGCCGCAGGCGGCCTTCATCGGTGGCGACCAGCACATTGGCCAGTACCGGCAGGGTGCTGCGCGGGGATACCGCCCGCGAAACGAGTCCGAGGCCGTGGGCGAGGTTCTCTTGCAGGACGGATACCTTCATAGCACACCTTTGAAATGGGATTGCCCAGAGTATACAACGAAGGCCGCGAAACTGCCAACCCGCCCCGGCTTTGTTGCAAACATACACAGGCATGATTCTTGTCATTCCGAGCGTAGCGAGGAATCCCGTTTAGCGTTCTTCTTTCAGAGCGGCTCACTGGAAAACAATCCCGACTCGCGACCCTTCGCTTCGCTCAGGGTGACAAAGGTTCCTGTATCAGCATCCCTGCAACAGAGTAACTGGTAATTCGTTATTCGTTATTCGATACATGTCACGAGATATGAGTAACGAGTGATGGGGAAAGAAGTCTGCCAGGTTTTGGGATAGCAGTACCTCCTCACTCGTTACTCGTTTCCAGTTTCTCGTTACCGCTTTCCTTAATCTCGCCCTTTACCGGCAGAAAACGCCGCACCAACAGGGCTGCCAGCATGCCGGTCAGCGGCCCGAGGCACAGGGTACCCGGCAGCAGCAGGATTACCGCCCACGAAGTCAGCAGCGCCAGTACCAGCAGGGCCAGGCCATTCAACCCCAGGCCCAGCGCGCCGCCCAGCAGCAAGGGCCGTTGCTGTAAGCCGGAACGGGCCTGCAAGGCGCCCAGCACCCCGCCCACCACCCATCCAAAGGCCAGCGTGAGCCCGCCCGCCAGCGGCAGAACAACATTCACCAGATTGTCAGCCGCACTGGCCCCCAGCAGCAGGCCAAAAAACCAGACCGGGAAGGCCACAAAGAACGAGATCACCAGCAGCGTGAGCGCCCTCTCGGTAACTTCTGGCGGGACGATATGCTCAATCAGCGCCCCGCCGAGCAGGCCAAGTCCGGCCACCACCAGCGCCACCAGAGCGAATAACGCCAGATGCACCAGCACGACCGCCAGCAAGCCTAAGAGTGAACCTATCAGGGGTGGTTTCCACATCGCAACCCTCCTCTCTGCCTGGGGTGAGAATACCATAACTGGGGAAGAATTGTCCGGTGGGAAGTGGCGCCAGGGACCTGTTAATGCACCCCACAGCCCTCTGTTACGCCTTACCCGTTACTCATTACCGATTACTCGCAATTCGATAAATGCACGAGATACGACTAACGAGTGATGGGGGATAGGAAATCGCAACTAATTGCCAGTTACCAATTACCGCTTCTCCTAATTCTCCCCATCCGCGGCCTGCAAGGCGCGTAGCATGGCCGCTTGTTCGTCGGTAGCCTGCGCGGCGGGCGGATCGGCGTGGCGCGCAATCAGGTCCACCACCTCCGGCGCGGCGCCCGCGGCGGCGGCCATTTCAGCCCCCCACTGCGGGTGCTGGGCGGCGATAACAAACGCCCGCCGCAAGCCACGCGGCGCGCCCGGCCCCCAGGCCGCCGCCCAATTCGGGTTGGCGGCCTGCCCCAGCACCACCAGTACCCGTTCCCACAGCCGCAAGCGGTGGCGCGCCTTGCCGATGTCATGCAGCAACGCCGCCTGCAACAGGGCCGGCGCGTCAAACCCGGCCGCCAGCACGCTGGCGCACACCTGGCAGGCATGCGCCTGTTCGGATGGTTGTAATGTGAGAAAAAGTTGGAGTAACGAAGGGGGGAGAGTGCGCTCGGCCAGCGCCCGTTGGGCCGGGCTGGGGCGGCCCGCCGCCGCCAGCCGGAACTGCCGCAGGCGGTAGAGCCAGCCGGCCATCAGCCCAGCAGCAGTTGGGTCAGAAAGCGTACCGGCACACCCACTACCCACTGGATGACCGGAATGCCCAGTTGCGGCAGCAGGAACAGCACCAGCAGCAGCGGCAGCGGCGTGTACTGGCGCATGCGCTCCAGGCCGCGCTGCAAACCGGGCGGCAGGAAGTAATGCAGGACCTTTTCGCCATCCAGCGGGGCAAGTGGGATGAGGTTGAAAATACCCAGCAGCAGGTTGATGCTCACGAAGGTAATGATCAGGCTGAACGGGGTGGGCAGCCAGCCAAAGCTGCCCTGCAACCGGTCTACCAGCCCCAGGCGCACCGGCAGCGCCGCCAGAATCGCCATCGCAAAGTTGCTCACCGGCCCGGCCAGCGCCACCAGCATCGGTGCCGCCGGAGAACGCTGT
>CAZEQN010000221.1:0-4066 GCA_964514335.1 uncultured Anaerolineaceae bacterium | reverse complement strand
CTCCACCAGCAGGCCGAGCAGCCAGCCGGTGAGCAAGAGCATGGGCAGGGCGATATGAACCGTGAGCCAGGGCATCTTTTCGCCGGCGATGGAAAAAGCCGCGAAGGAGCTGAACGTCCAGAAGCCGAACATCGTCAGGGCCAACTGACGGCTCTGGCCTTCGGTGAAATTGTGGTCTACGTCCGGCTCGTCCTTGATGTCCAGACTGCGGCGGCTGGTCCACCACCAGCGCAGACCGAGCGCCCCGGAAATTGAAGCGCCGAGGAAGGCGAGGTATTCGTAGACGGGCACCTGAATCAGCAGGTAGTAGTACCAGGGCTGGTTGCCGCGCTTGACGCCCTGCTGCTCCAGCCAGTAGCCCAGCGAGCCAACCAGACCGGTCCAGAAGCCCTGACCATTGGTGAAGAGGGTGGTGTAGAAAACGGTGAACACACCGAAGAAGATGGCGAGGTTAATCAGCCAGGCGCGCGGATTCCACCACAGGCCCATGGCGGCCGAGACACCGACCAGCGGAACAAGAAAGACCGCAATCCGCCCCAGACTTAAGAGTGAGTTGTAATCCATGGCATCCCAACCCACCGCCCGCACCGGGAAGGCGGCCAGATGTGGCAGCACGAGGGTGGTAAGCAGCAGCAGCGCGCCAAACGAGCGCATCTGGCGCAGACGCTCCATACCATAGCCGCGCCCGAGGAAGAACAGCGAACCGGCGAAGGTCGCGCCGCCCGCCAGAAACAGGCCCAGGACTATCGGATCGGCGGGGGTGGCCGCCTCATGTTCATCCACGGTTGGGTCGGGCACAACCGCGACCTCGGTGCCGGAAAGTGTGCCCATATTGCGGCTCAACAGGGCATAACTACCGGCCATGAGAATGAAGGCAAAGGTGAAGGCCATCAGAGCATTGAAGATGCGGCGGTCCGGCCCGCGCTCCCAGCGACGGCGGTTAATCTGATAGAGGAACAGCAGCCCCAGGAAGAGCATCATCTGGGCGGCATAAATAAAGGAGGTTTCCTTGACCGTAAAGTGCAACACGGTGCCAAGGGTGATGATGTAGGTGTATTTGATTTCGCCGGTATCCAGATAGCGCAACACGCCCCATAGCATCATCAGTCCAAACAGGACGACAAAGGCTTCATTGCGGACGTAACGACCGTAGTAGAGCATGAAGGGTGAGATGACGAACAGAGCCGCGGCGAAGAGCGCCCCGGCCCGGCCGAGGTAGCGCCGGAAGCCCCACCACACGAAGCCCACCGAGGCGATGTTGAACAACACGGCCGGGATGCGGGCAGTGAAGTCGCTATCGCCAAACAGCCAGTAGGTGAAGGCCAGCATATGAAATTGCAGCGGCCCGTGCATCAGGGGCGTATGAGAGAAACCATTGCCCTTGAACAGCCCCCAGGAGTAAAAGGTGTGCAGGCTTTCGTCATGGCTCATGACGCGCGACTCAAGGTCATAGAAGCGGGTTACAACCGCCGCAACCATGATGAGGGCGAAGAGCAGAAACTCCCAGTTCAGGGCTTTGCCATTGAGGATGGCTTTATCCAGCCAGGATTCCTGAGGCTGTGCTTCTACGGTTTTTGGATTCATACGGTCTCCTGCATACAAAGGCTAGAGTGCAACGTTGTTCGCACGAATTTCTGTAAATATTGGGCCAACCGCCCTATTATAAGGGATGAGCCCGTCTGATACCTGCGTTTTTGCCCGGCGGGTGGCCTGCGGGCTGCTAGTCCTCCGGCAAAGGGATGGCTTGCGGCTGAACGACGCGCAGGGGCGCAGGTGTGGCCGAAACCCATAGCGCGGCCACAGAACCGGGCTGGATGGGTTGCTGTATCTGGGTAGTCGTTGGCGTGGACTGAACCGGGTCGGAGCGAACGACAGAAAAAATCAGCAGCAGGCCGAAAACCACGGCGAGCGCCACGCCAAAGCGCAAGGCGAGGTTGTCCATGCGGCGGGGCCGGGGTTGCCAGGGCGCGTTTGCCAGCCGAGCGTAAAAGCGCGACCGGGGTACGGCCTTGAAAGCGGCCAGGCGTGCAATAAGTGTTTCTTCCAGCCGTTCGTCTATGCGTTGGTCAGTTTTCATAGGTCTCCTTCCACGGGCCAGGCCTTGCGCAGCCGAGCCACAATACGGCCGATACGTACCGAGATGGCATTCTCGGTTTGTTCCAAGTGAGCTGCGATTTCCTTTACCTTCCAGCCCAGCCAGTATCGCAACAACAACACCTCGCGGTCGTCCGCGGGCAGGGCGGCAAGCAACTCCACCAGCCTATGCCAGTCATGGCGCTGAATCGCGAGCGCTTCAGGGGAACTCTCGTCGCTTTGGAGCGTTTCAGCTTCCAACTCGGTGAGCGAGTATTCGGCTTTGTGGCGGCGAACCCAATCTGTGACCTGATTGCGGGCAATGGTAAACAGCCAGGCAAGGGCCTGTTCGGGGGTGCCGTAAAAAGCTGGCCAGGCCTTCCAGGCACGCTCAAAAGTCTGGGCGGTCAGGTCTTCGGCCACCGCCCGCGGGCCACCCAGTAGCAGATAGATGAAGCGGTAAATTTTTACATGGTGGCTATCAAACAGCGCGCTGAAGGCCGTTGCAGTCTGTAACTGGCTGGCGGTGGGGTGGCCTTTCATAATGAGTTAAACGGAACAAGCCGCAAAATCTGACAACCTGAAACGAATTTCCCCGCGGAATGCGTCAGCGGCGGCGGGGCGAACGCGGGCCGCTTTTGGCGGGTTTGCGCTCGTCACCCGAAGTTCGGGGTCTATCGGTTGGGCGGGCAGGGCGTTTGGGCCGGTCGGTGGGGTTACGCGGGCCGGGTTTGGCATCCGGGCGGAATGTACGTTTGGGGCGGTCAGTGGGGTTGCGCGGGCGGCGGGGCCGGGCGCTGGGCGCGGCTTTGGCCGGGGCGGCTTCGCCTTTCAGGTCGGCGATTTCGGTTTCATCCAGCAAACGCCACTTGCCGCTGGCCAGCCGCCCCAGGCGCAGGGTGTGCAGGCGGATGCGCACCAGGCGCACCACCGGCAGGCCGAGCTGGGTGCACACTTCGCGAATCTGGCGTTTGCGGCCTTCGGTCAGCACCACCCGCACCCAGGCGCCTTTGCCATGCAGGCGTTCCACGCGCACGTCGGCGGGCTGGGTTTTGGCGCCGTCTTCCAGTATCACGCCGCGCCGCCAGGCCTCCAGTTGTTTTAAATCCGGTTGTTTGGCCAGCAGGACGCGGTATTCTTTTTCATGGCCGTAGCGCGGGTGGGTCAGGCGGTTGGCGAGGTCGCCATCGTTGGTGAGCAACACCAGACCTTCGCTTTCCAGGTCGAGCCGCCCCACCGGGTACAGTCGGTTGCGAGTCTCAACCAGGTCGAGGACGGTCTTGCGGCCTTCTTCGGATTTGGCGGCGCTCAACACATAGCGGGGCTTGTTGAGGATGATGTACTCGTGCGCTTCAGCAAGGGCAAGCCGGCTGCCATCCAGACGCACGTCGTCCGTAGCAGGGTCGGCTTTATCGCCCAGTTTGGCAACCTGCCCATTCACGCGCACCCGCCCGGCTTCAATGTACTTCTCGCACTGGCGGCGCGAGCCATAGCCGGCCTGGGCCAGCAGTTTTTGTAATCGTTCAGCCGCCATGGGTCACCTCATCCGCCTCGGGTTCTGCCAGGGGCAGTTCGGTTTGCTCGCCGGTCAGGGGCGGCACTTCGGGCGGGTCCAGCGGCGGCAGTTCCTTGAGCGAGGACAGCCCGAAGTGTTGCAGGAAGTCCGGGGTGGTGGCGTACAGAATCGGGCGGCCCGGGCCTTCCGAACGGCCGCCTTCTTCAATCAGCCCTTTGCTTAGCAGGCTTTTCATTACGCCATCGCTGTTGACGCCGCGAATCGAGTCAATCTGGGGGCGGGTAACCGGCTGCTGGTAGGCGATGATGGCCAGCGTTTCAAGGGCCGCCTGGCTCAAGCGGGTGGTGGCATCCAGATTAAGGAATTTTTCCACCAGTGGGGCGGCTTCGGGGGCGGTGGTGAGTTGCAGGCGGCCGCGCTGGCGTTGCAGGCGCAGGCCGCGCGTCAGGTAATCGGCTTCAAGCTGTTCGAGGAGTT
>CAZEQN010000220.1:0-4080 GCA_964514335.1 uncultured Anaerolineaceae bacterium | reverse complement strand
ATCCCTCGCTTCGCTCGGGATGACAAAAATCATAGTGAAAGATGAATCCAACAGAGCAACCTCCGGGAGGTTTACTTTCTCCAGACAGCGGGCTTCAGCCCGCTGCGCCTTGCCTCAATCCCATTCCAACTCGCCCCATCCGGCGGACATCCAACGGATGCCGTATAATCCAATTACAGATTTCACAAGCGTATTGGAGTAGCCATGAGCGCCTATACCACCATCCTGCTGGAAACCCACGGCCAGGTCGGCCTGATACGGCTGAACCGGCCCGAAGCCCTCAACGCCATTAACACTTTACTCATCACCGAACTGATGGCCGCCCTCGAAGCCTGGGATGCCGATGACGCCATCGGCGCCATGGTCATTACCGGCAGCGACAAAGCCTTTGCCGCTGGCGCGGATATCAAGGAAATGGCAGATGCCAGCGCCGCCGATATGCGCGCCCGCGACCACATCGCCCCCTTTGACCGCATCCTGAACATCCGCAAGCCGGTCATCGCCGCTGTTTCCGGCTGGTGTCTGGGCGGCGGCAGCGAACTGGCTCTCTCCTGTGACCTGCTGATTGCGGCCGAAACCGCTCGCTTCGGCCAGCCCGAAATCAACCTCGGCGTTATCCCCGGCGCCGGCGGCACCCAGCGCCTCACCCGCGCTGTTGGTAAAGTCATTGCCATGGAAATGGTGCTCAACAACCGTACTCTTACCGCCGCCGAAGCCATGCACTATGGCCTCGCCAACCGGGTGGTGCCCGCCGAACGCTGCCTGGAAGAAGCCCTGGCCCTCGCCGCCGAGCTGGCCGCCCGCGCCCCGCTGGCCATTCAGGCCGCCAAACAGATGGTCAATGCCGCCTATGAAACGGCGCTCACCGAAGGGCTGGCAGAAGAACGCCAGACTTTTTACGGCTTGTTTGATACCGAAGACCAGAAAGAAGGCATGCGGGCCTTCAGTGAAAAACGCCCCCCGCAATGGAAGGGCCAGTAGCGCCGTCAGGGTGGAAACCGGGTTGCATGGGACGGCCCGGGCGGTGCGTGGCATAGAGAACAATGACGATGGTGGGGTTTCGCGAACTGGTACTCGGCCTGCGGCGGCTGGAACTACCGCGCACCACGCCGGTACTGGTACACAGCTCACTCTCGGCCTTTGGGCGCGTGCGCCTCGGACCGCAGGCGGTCGTCGGCGCCCTGCTCAACCATTTTGATACCGTCATGGCGCCTGCTTTCACCTACAACACCATGGTCACCCCCGGCGCCGGGCCGGAAAACAACGCCCTCGATTACGGCCTGGACCATGAAGCCAATGCCTGGGCCGAGTTCTTCCGCCCCAACATGCCCGCCGATAAGCGCATCGGCCTCATCGCTGAAACCCTGCGCCAGTATCCCAAATCCGGGCGCTCGGCTCACCCCATCCTGTCCTTTTGTGGCGTAAACGCCGCCGCCGCCCTCAATAGCCAGACTCTCGCCGAGCCGCTGGCCCCCATCGCGACCCTCGCCGATGAGGAAGGCTGGGTGCTGCTGTTGGGCGTGCCCCATACCGCCAACACCACCATCCACCTTGGCGAGCGGCTGGCGCGCCGCAAATCCTTCACCCGCTATGCCCTTGTGCCAGACCCGCTGGCCCTTCAGGACAAGGTGGTTGTTTGCCCCTCCTTCCCCGCCTGTTCGGATGGCTTTGAAGGCATCCGCCCCCTGATTGCCCGCTTTGCGCGCGTCACCAAAGTCGGCCCGGCCCTCATTGAAGCCCTGCCGATGGTTGAACTCGTTTCAATGGTGCGCAAACTGGTGGAGCAGGACCCGCTGGCCCTGCTCTGCAATCGCTCGGAATGCCCGCGTTGCACTGCCGTCCGCGCCAACGCTGGCGTGCATCTGCCCATTGCAGGGGGCCTCGGCCCGGCGCAGCTCTACCCCTCCTGGCGTTAGTCTTCGCGCAGCCCGGCCAGCACGATGTTTTGCTGCAATAAGCGCCCCCCAATTACATTCGCAATCAGGCGGTGAAAAGCAATCGCCAGCGCCGGGTGCTTTTTCTCCATCTCCTGCAAACGCTCGCGTGAGAGGAATTGCACTACGGTTGGCCCGGCCGTTTGCACGGTGGCGGTGGCGGTCTGGCCCGAATACACTTGCATTTCCCCAAAAATTACCCCCGCTTCCATGGAGCGCAGCCATACTTCATTGGCATCCGCTTGACGCATCACCACCCGCACCCGGCCAGACTCCAGCAGGTACAGGCCGCGTGGTTTTGCCCCTTGTTCAATCAACGTCTGCGCTTCCAGAAACTCCTGCCGCTCGAAGTACCCCGCCAGTTTTTTCAAATCGGTGCCCTTTGGCAAATGCTCGGCCAGCACGTCTTCCAGTTTTCGCACCCGGTGTGTCAGCCCCCGGTCTTGTGTGCGCAAAATTTCATCCTCGCACCACTCCATTGCATCATCAACCGAATTGAAAAACCGCACCGCATTTGAGGTTTGCTCATCCAGCCCCTCACGCGCCAATTGGGCGCGTTGGGCCGTTCGTAAATTGGTAAGCGCCAGAGTGAATGCGTTTGTTTCGGCCTGGGACTGCATCATCCTGAAACTGTTAATGGCTGACGAATCCAACCGGTCAACCTGCTGAAAATCAAGGATTAGAAACCGTAAGGGGGGCAGGCCGGCTTCATTGAGCCGCCCCTGCAAGTGTGCTTGAACTGAATTGGCCGTACCAAAGAAAATAAACCCGCGTAATCGCAGCACCAGGATTTGCTGACCAAATTCATGAAGAAGCGTCTGATGTTCGGGCCGGCGATCCATCCGGCTGGCGTAAGTTTGCCCGTTTAACACCCGGCTGATGACACTGACCTGGCTGTAGCTGATGACAAACAGGATTAAGGAAACCAGCAGCCCCAGCAAGACCCCCACCAAAAATCCGCGAGTTGCAATCACGATTAGAATCAAACATACGATGGCATAGTCCATCCGCCCCAAGCGGCCCCAGCCGGCGAGTAGCCAATCCGCAAGAAAACTTAATCCGAAGAAGAAGAGCAGAAAACCCAACAGGGGCAGAGGAAAGTACCTCAAGACCCCCAGCCCAAATCCAAGCACAGCCAGCGCCACCAGGCCGCTTAAAATCGGAAACACTCGCGAATGAATTCCCACTCGCTGGCCGATCACCGACAAACTGATGGTCGGGTAGCCAATGGAGCCACTGAATACCCCTGAAAGCAGGTTGGCCAGCCCGCTGGTTTTCAGTTCCTGATTAAGTGAAACTGGCCGTTTTACTGAAACTTCCAGGCCAGAGGCTCCCAGCAGGAGGGCGACCAGGCTGGTGAAAGCTGCCGTCAGAATATTTGGCAATTGGCCCAGTACAATCCGCCACTCCACCTGCATCAGGCTGGCCGGTGTAAGCGGTTGCCATGTGGCACGGGTTCCCATTCCGGCCATCAGCCAGCCGCCTTGCTCCAACTCGGCTAACGGGGTTCCGGTAACCAGGACGATTGCATAGAAAATGGCAACGATGGCCAGGCTGAATGCGGTCAGCAGGTAGGGGTGGCTAAATCGCTGCATGATAACCAGCAGGGTTGCCGCCGCCACAAAAGGCGGCAGCCAGGCCATCAAGGTCGGGGGTGCGAATAAGGTGGGTATATCTGCCAGCCCCACTGCCCGGCGCGACATCAAGTCCAGGCTGCCCTTAAATAGCAGCCAGCCCGTCCCGGCCAGAAACCCGCCAATCACCGGGTAAGGGATGTAACGAACCAAATTGCCCAGTTTGAAAACCCCCAATACCAGATACAACCCGCCGGTCAATAGAGCGCTTAAAGCCAGCGCCGCCAGCACGCTGGGAAACTGCATTTCTGGCGTACCGGCCAGTTGCAGCACAATGGCATTGGCCGTGAGGGCCATGATGGCGGCCGGCCCATCCTGAATCACATAAATCGTGGCCGGGTAACTGCTTAAGAGCACCATCATCAGGTTGCCAATCACCACGCTGGCCAGCCCCAGAGCGACCCCCTGGGGAACCTGTGCGGGTAAGGCAGTTGAAAATATCAGCGAGGATAAAGATACCGCCACCAGGGTGGCCGTCAGCCCATTCATCAGCCCGGTTGGTAAAACCGCCA
>CAZEQN010000219.1:0-4179 GCA_964514335.1 uncultured Anaerolineaceae bacterium | reverse complement strand
ACGACCTCCTCGCCACCAGCCCTGAATTCCAGCGTCTGTGGGCTGGCGATTTTGATGCCCCAACTTCCCAAAGCGAATAAGTAAGGGGCAAAATAAAGAAAAACGCTCTCGGTTCGAGAGCGTTTTTAGGTGTTCTGAAAAATTTCACAGCCTACCAGTCGGTATCATCGTCCTTGTTGCGGCCCATCGTGGCGTAATTGGCCGCCCCAATCACCCCCAGAATCAACCCGGAGACCTGCGCCCCATAGGCGAAGAAGCTCAAAAAGAAGGTGTTCTCAATCAGCTTAATCACCACCGCAAATGGGATGGCAAAGCCCACAAACACCAGCACAAAGCCGATGATGAGCAACCGAAAGGGTTTAATTCTTGTCCGGATCATGGAGCCAGCACATGGAGTAGTGGTTGGGGATCGGTTCAAATTCCGGCGGCATGGTCACATCACACACGCCCGGCATCGCATGCGGGCAGCGCGGGTGGAAGCGGCAGCCCGAGGGCGGCTTCACCAGGCTCGGCGGTTCTCCCGGCGGCACTTCCTTAAACGTCAGAGCGTTGTCCGCATCCGGGTCAGAGGTCGCCGCCAGCAGCGCCTCGCTGTACGGGTGGTATTGCTTCGCCAGGATATCATCCACCCCGGCCTTCTCCACCAGTTGCCCGGCATACATCACAAAGATGCGTTCAGAGAAATAGCGCACGGTCGAAAGGTCGTGGGTAATGTACATCACGCCCAATTCGTGGCTTTCCTGCAGGCCGCGCAGCAGCTTGAGGATTTCCACTCGCACCGAAGCATCCAGCATCGAAACCGGCTCATCGGCAATAATCATCTTGGGGTTCAAAATCATCGCCCGCGCAATCACAATGCGCTGCTGCTGCCCGCCACTGATCTGGTGCGGGAACTTCGGCAAAAACTCCGCCTGCGGCGTGAGCTTAACCTCTTCCATGACTTTATAAATGCGGTCAATGCGTTCCTGCCGGTCCGTCACCCCGTTTACAATCAGCGGTTCTTCCAGAATCCGCTCCAGGGTCATGAAGGGCGGCAGCGCCCCAAACGGGTCCTGCTGAACATAGCCGACCTGCGAACGGTACCACTTCATGCCCTTACCGCCAGATTCATTGATGTTCTGGCCGTTGTACAGCACTTCGCCTTTGGTCGGTTTGTGCAGGCCGAGGATGGTCTTCATCAGGCTCGATTTACCGCAGCCCGATTCCCCCACAATCGCAATTGCCTCGCCCTGCATCAAATCCAGGCTTACGCCATCTACCGCCCGCACATAGCCCGCATGGCCGAAACCAAAGCGGCGCAATTCAAACCATACATGCAGGTCGCGGATGGAAAGCAGCGGGGCGCGTTCGGCGCCATTTTTTGCCACTGCAGCAGTTTCTTGGAGTTGTTTGTTGGCCATCATGCGTTTGCTCCTCGCCCTACTCGTGCAGCCAGCATTTTACCAGCCGGCCTTCTTTTTCAAATGTGGGCGGTTCTTCGCTGCATTTCTCAAAACGCATCGGGCAACGGTCCGCAAAGCGGCACCCGGTGGGCGGGTTAATCAGGCTGGGCGGCTGGCCGGTAATGTACTCCGGTTCCACCACCGCCCGCAGGCGCGGCACGCTGGCCATCAGCTTGGCCGAGTAGGGGTGCAGCGGCCCGGCAAAGAAGCGGCGCGCATCGCTCACTTCCACAATCTGCCCGGCATACATCACCACCACCCGGTCAGCCAGTTCGCTGGAAGTGGCGATATCGTGCGTAATCAGCACAAAGCTGGTCGCCATCTCCTGCTTGATGCGCTTCAGCAGGTTCATGATGTTGGCCTGCGTCAGCAGGTCCAACGCCGAAGTCGGCTCATCCAGGATAATCAGTTCCGGCACCGTCACCAGAGACATGGCAATCGCCACGCGCTGACGCATGCCGCCGCTCAGTTCAAAGGCATAGCGGTCCACGAAATCTTCCGGAACGCCCACCCGCTGGAACATCGCCCGCGCCTGGTTCAGCGCATCGGCTTTCTTGAAGCCGTGGTGCACCACCATCGGTTCAGCCACCTGCTCGCCCACCCGCAACACGGGGTTGAGCGAATTCATGGCCGCCTGCGGTACCAGCGACATCTTCACCCAGCGGATCTTCTCGCGGTACTCTTCATCCTCCATCGCCATCGTCTCAACGCCGTTGAGATAAATCTTGCCGCTGTAATGGGCTACATTACGGGGCAGCAAGCGCAGGATGGCTTTGGCAAACGAGCTCTTACCGCAACCCGACTCACCGATAACAACAATCGCCTCGTTGGGGCTCATGGTGAAGCTCACCCCGTCTACGGCCTGTACTACATCTGTCTTGCCGGCTTTGAAGTATAGCTTGAGGTCTTCGACGCGCAGCAGAGTTGTTTCTGCCATAATGCTAGATACCTCTCAATCTGGGATTAAAGACTCGGTCCATGGCGAAGCCAACCATCGCAAACGCCAGGCCGGTAAACATCAGCAAAACTGCCGGCTGCAAAATCCAGTAATACTGGCCATTGTACAGGGCCGCATTGCTATTTGCATCATTAATGATTTTGCCCCAGGTGGGCAGCACCGGGTCGCCCAACCCCAGCACTGCCAGGGTAGCTTCCAGAAACACGAAGGTCGGGATGCCCAACACCAGGCCCGGAATCAGCAGGGGTACCACACGCGGAATCAGGTACTGGAACACAATCCGCATATTGCTGGCGCCATAGGCTTTGGCCGCCTCAATGTACGGCGACTCCTTCACCTGCAGGAAGATGGCGCGGTAGGTCTTAATCGCCGCCCCGAAAATACTTAGCAAAATCGTCACGCCCAGCATGGTCCAGATACTGCGCGAGTAGAACACGCCCACCATAATGAGGATGTTCAGGAAAGGCAGCACCAGGTTCACTTCCGTGATGCGCTGAATGAGTTCATCCAGCCAGGAACCAAACCACACGCCAATGGCGGCGATAATCATTGTCACCACCGAGGTGCCCAGCGAGGCCAGCGTACCGAAAGCCAGCGCCACCGGTGTACCCCACAAAATCGCCAGGCCAATATCACGGCGGAAATGGTCCGTACCAAACCAGCCCGCTACCAGGCCATGCATCACGAACTCACTGCTGGTTAGCAGGTCGCCATCTTCAAACGTGATGGCATCAATCACCAGCGTATATGTTCCTTTGAGCGGCTGCAAGGTTTCAGAGTTCGGGTCGGCAAACAGGCCTTGATTGGCCGTCAGGCCGCCCAACCGGCGTTGCAGCTTGGTATCCTGCGCAAAGCGGTAGGTTTCCGCCTGGGTAATCCCCAAATCCGTCACCCGCACCTCGCGGCCATCCGGCGTAATCATGTAAATGGAGACAAACGGTTTCTTGGTGGCGTATTCTGACTTCAAATACAGCAGCAATTCCTGCGGAAAGCGGTCTGCATCAAAGTCAAAAGTGTAGGTAACCACCGTATTGGTGCCACCGTCCGGGCGCGGCGTATCCGTACGGGTCACATTTTCATCACTCTCAAAATACTGGAAAGACACTGGCAACTCATCTTCGGTAAACCAGTTGTACCAGATAGGCGGCACCAGGCGCGGGTTCTGGCGCCAGTGCTCTTCGCCGCCGCGCCACTTGGCAATCGCCTCACTGTATGGGATTGCTATCGGCGCATAAATGCCTACAGCCACCAGACCCAGAATGATGACGGCCCCAATCACGGCCGAGGGGTACGCCATGAGCTGTCGTAGTGCGTTCTTTAGTCCTTGCATAATCGTCCTCTTTACTCCCACCCGGCGTGGGTCAGCCGCAGCCGCAGGGTTGCCAGCGTGGCCGTCTGCCTCACAACCAGGTTTTGCAGGTAGGGTCTTGGCGGTTTTACCCGCCGATTTTCACACGCGGGTCCACAATGGCATAGATGATGTCCAGCAGGAACACCGTCAGCGCCAGCAGATACGCGTAAATAATGGTCAGGCCCACAATCACGGGGGTGTCAAACAAACCGATCGCCCGGTAGGCCGTGCGGCCCAGCCCCGGCCAGGAGAACACCGTCTCCGTAATAATCGCGCCCGTCCACAGGGTAATCACCAGCAGGCCAAAGTTGGTAATGATGGTCGGCAGGGTCGGGCGCAGAATATAACGGCTTTCCACATCCCGGTTGCTCAAGCCCTTGGCTTTGGCCATATCCACGTAGTCTTCGCTGGAATAGATCAGGAAGAAG
>CAZEQN010000218.1:0-4214 GCA_964514335.1 uncultured Anaerolineaceae bacterium | reverse complement strand
CCGACTTACACAGTCCTCGAGCCGGAGCTGTCTTTTGCCATTGAAGTACAATCCCCGCTACCGGCGACCCTCACCACGACTTTCACCCTTCCGGACTGACCTCATCATTTACCGCCATTCACCAGTGAAGGGTCACGAGTCGGATCTGTTTTCCAGTGAGCCGGTCTGAAAAATGAAACTGGCCGCGATCCCTCGCTTCACCGAGCGCTGCTTCGCAGCGTCGGCTTGCTCGGATGACAAGTATTGCAGGTAAAGATACTTGCAACAATTTAATTACCAGTTACTATTTCTCCCATGCACATCCTCCTCATCCACCAGGCCTTTGCCGCCCTGCATGAACCCGGCGGCACCCGCCATCATGAACTCGCCCGCCATCTGGTTGGGCAGGGGCACCGCGTCACCATCATCGCCAGCCCGGTGTCTTACCTCACTGGCGGCGCGGATGCCGCCCCTGCCGCCCCCGAACCCGGCCTGACGATTCTGCGCGCCGCCACAACCCGCGCCCACCACAAGAGCTTCGTCCACCGGGTGCTGGCGTTTCTTTCCTTTATGCTGTCTTCTTTTTTGCTGGGTTTGCGGGTCAAAGAAGTGGATGTCGTCTGGGGTACCTCGCCGCCCATCTTTCAGGGGCTGACAGCCTGGCTGCTGGCGCGCCTCAAACGGGCGCATTTCCTCTTTGAAGTGCGCGACCTCTGGCCGGCCTTTGCGGTGGCGGTGGGCGTGCTGCGTAACCCGCTGCTCATCCGCGCCTCCGAATGGCTGGAACGCTTCCTCTACCGCCGCGCCGACCGCCTTTTGGTCAATTCGCCCGGTTTCATCCCACATGTGGCCGCCTGCGCCGGACGCCAACCGGCCCTGTTGCCGAATGGGGCAGACACGCGCATGTTTGACCCGGTCGCGGATGGCGGAGATTTCCGCACCGCCCACAGCCTGCACGGCAAATTCATCGCCCTGTATGCGGGGGCGCATGGCTTAAGCAACGACCTCGGCGTGCTGCTGGAAGCGGCCGCCCAGCTGGCCGACCAGCCCGAAATCGCAATTGTGCTGCTGGGGGACGGCAAGGAAAAACCAGCCCTGCAGGCCGAAGCCGCCCGGCGCGGCCTGACCAACGTCCACTTTCTGCCGCCGGTTGCTAAAGATGAGATGCCCACGGCCCTGGCGGCGGCTGATTGCGGTATTGCGATTCTCAAACCCATCGAACTCTACAAGACCACTTACCCCAATAAGGTCTTTGATTACATGGCCGCTGGCCGCCCGCTGGCGCTGGCGATTGACGGCGTGAGCCGTGCGGTCGTTGAGGCCGCGCGGTGCGGCCTGTTTGCCCAGCCCGGCGACCCGGCCGCCCTGGCAGCGGTCCTGCGTAGATTGGCCGCCGACCCGGCCGCGGCCCGCCGCATGGGCCTGGCGGGCCGCGCCTACCTTGAACAGCATTTTGACCGCCCGGCGCTGGCGGGGAAGTTGGAGGGCTTGCTACGCGAGATGGTTGAGAAGAGGTAGACAGGGAGACAGGGAAACAAGTAAACAGGTAAACAAGTATCAGGCAAACAAGTATCAGGTATCAAGTACACAGGGAGACAGGGATACAGGGATACAGGGCCTCTCTCCCCGTTACACCGATCCGGCAACAGAGAGCGGGCTTCCACCCGCTGCGCCGCTCCCCCCTTGTCGCCTTGCCCCCATGTCTACATGTCTACCTATATACCTGTATCCCTATCTTTCTGCCGTGTATAATCCCCCCTGACATGGCCCGCAAAATCCGTCCCGAAGACCTGACCGAAGCCCAACTGCGCCAACTGCTGGTGGCCAAACGCCGCGCCGCCCGCCGCCAGCGGCTGGATGACTTCCGCCGCAAGGGCCGCCTGATAGAACTGGCGCCCAACCCGGGCACCGCCCGCACCGAGGGCCTGTCTGCGATTCAGATTGATGTGCCGCTCGCCGAGCCGGACCCGGCCAGCGAAGCCCAGGCGCGCCGCAAGCAACTCTGGGACCGTGCTCTGCTGGCGGTGGAAGTGCTGGCGGTGCTTGGCCTGGTGTTCGTGTTCTTCAACGGCGCCAGCCTGCTGCAACGCCTTAACACTGAAGTCTCGGCCGCGCTGGCGCAGCCCGCCATCAGCCCGACTCCGCTGATTACGGCGGTGGTGCTGCCCTCCGGCCACACCCCGCCCACCGACCCCGGCGGGGCGCGCCCCAACGAAGCCGAAATCCCGGAGCATCTGCGGCCGCTGGTGCAATCGCTGGCCAATGTGCCCGTACCGACCCCCGGCCCGGAACAGGCCCGCCGCATCCAGATTCCCGCCATTGGCGTGGATGCCCCGGTGGTGCAGGGCGATGGCTGGGAAGACCTCAAGCAGGGCGTGGGCCAGCACATCGGCTCGGCCAACCCCGGCCAGAACGGCAACCTGGTGCTCTCTGCCCACAATGACATCTTCGGCGAAATCTTCCGCCACCTGGACCAGCTCCAGACCGGCGATGAAATCATCGTGTACACCAACGCCCGCGCCTACACTTACATCATTGACCTCGAAACCCAGGTGGTTGAACCCACCCGGGTGGATGTGCTCGCCCCGACCGGCACGCCCACCATCACCCTCATTTCCTGTTATCCTTACCTGGTGAACAACATGCGCATTGTGGTGCGCGCCTCTCTGGCCGATTCCTAGTTTTCTGGCGATGTCTGACCCTCATTTAAAACGATTGCCCCGTTTCTCTGCTTGTGTACTGGCCGCGGCCCTCGCTCTGGCGGGTGGGCTGGCCGCCCGTGCCCAGGGCGCGGCGACCGTCATCGCCAGCCCGCCGGACCTCTCGGCTTTCCCCGACATCGGGCTGTTGGTGGACGTGCGCGACGCCAGCGGCGATTTCGTTTCCGGCTTGCAAACCGAAAACTTCGCCGTGCTGGAAGACGGCCAGGAATCGCCCGTGCTGGCGCTGGAAGAAACCCGCCCCGGCGGCCAACTGGTTATCGCCATCAACCCCGGCCAGTCTTTTGTTATTCGGGATGGGCAGGGCGTCAGCCGCTATGAATATGCCGTGCAGGCCCTCACCGTGTGGGCTTCGGCCCAGGCCGGCAGCCCGACCGACCGCTTGAGCCTGGTTACGCCGCCCGGCGCCCTCGCCACCCACAGCACCGACCCGGCCACCTGGCTGGCGGCGCTTAACGGCTACCTGCCGGATACCGCCACACTCGTGCCCGGGCTTGACCCGTTGAGCGCGGCCCTTACATTGGTCAGCGACGCGCCCCCGGACGCTGGCATGGGGCGCGCCATCCTGCTCATCACCCCGACCGTCAGCAATGAGGCCGCCGCGGCCATCGCCAGCCTGGCCGAGCGCGCCCTGGCCAGCAACGCCCGCATCCATGTCTGGCTGATCGATTCGCCGCAACTGTTCGAGAGCGCCAACGCCCTGGCCCTGCGCGGCCTCGCCCAGCAAACCGGCGGGCAGTTCTTCGCGTTCTCCGGCCTGGAGCCGATTCCCGACCTGTACGCCCTGTTCGAAGCCTCGCGCCGAAGCTACGAAATCAGCTACCGTTCGCGGCTCACCAACCCCGGCACCCACAGTTTGAGCGTGCGGGTCATCTCGCCGGCCGCCAGCGCCGCCAGCGAAGCCCGCCTGTTTGAGCTGGCCCTGCAACCGCCCAACCCGATCTTCGTCTCGCCGCCGGGCCAGATTGTGCGCTTCATCCCGGAAGGCGAGCGCATTGCCTTTGAGAACCTGCGCCCCACCCAGCAAACCCTTGAAATCCTGGTCGAATTCCCGGATACGATTCAGCGCGACCTCGTGCGCACCACGCTGTATGTCAATAACGAAGCGGTGGCCGAGAACCTTGCGCCGCCCTTTGAATTTTTCACGCTTGACCTGACGATGTTCGTGACCAGCGCGCCGGTGACGCTGGTGGTTGAAGCCGAGGACGAACTCGGCCAGGTGGGCCGCAGCATCGAAACCCCGCTGGCGATTACCGTCTTGCAGCCGGACCGCAGCCTGGCGGCCATGTTCCGCCGCAACATCGGCGTAATTTCCACGGCCAGCGTGATTGCGGCCGGGGCGATTCTGGCGCTGGTGCTGGTGCTGGCGGGCCGCTGGCGGCCACGGCCCTTGAGCGAGAGCACCCGCCCGCGCCCGGCCACCGATGACCCGGTGACCCAGCCGATTCGCCTCACGGATGAGACTGCCCCCGCTCCGCCGCCGGCCGCGCCGGGCCCGCTGGCGCGCCTCGTGGA
>CAZEQN010000217.1:0-4282 GCA_964514335.1 uncultured Anaerolineaceae bacterium | reverse complement strand
GATTTCTTCTTCGGGGCCTCGCCGGAGCAGGCGCTGATTAACCCGGATAATTTGTTGATTTTGCTGGCGCATTTGCGCTGCGCGGCGTTTGAACTGCCGTTTGGGCCGGGGGATGGCTTTGGACGGGTGCCGGCCGAACTGGTGGATGAGTATCTGCATGTGATGGAAGAAGGCGGCGAGATTCACCGCTCGGGGGGCAAGTCTTTCTGGATGGCGAGCGAGTACCCGGCCCAGAGCATCAGCCTGCGCTCGGCCTCGCCCAATACGGTGGTGCTGCAAGCCGAGATGGAAGACGGCTGGCGGGTGGTGGGCGAAGTGGACGAAGCCAGCGCCGACGCGCTGGTGCATCCGGAGGCGGTGTATTTGCATGAGGGGCAGCAATATGTGGTCGAGGCGCTGGACTTGGAGCAGTACATCGCCCGGTTGCGGCCAACGAATGCCGACTACTACACCGAGCCGAGCCGCGAAAGCACGGTGACGCGGCTGGAGACCAAAACCGAGGAAGCCCGGCACGGGGCGCAGGTGGGCTACGGGGAGTTGAGCATCACCAGCCAGGTGGTGGGCTACCAGAAAATCGAGTGGCACACGCACGCCCGGCTGGGGATGGGGACGCTGACGCTGCCGCTGCGCGAACTGCAAACGACCGGCTACTGGCTGGCGCTGGACGAGGCCACGGTGGATGCCCTGCGCGAGGCGGGGGTGTGGCGCAGCAGCGTGAACGATTATGGCAAAGACTGGAAACGGATTACGGTGGAAGTGCGCGCCCGGGATGGCTACGCCTGCCAGGTCTGCGGCCAGCCGGAAAGCGGGCGGGCGCACGACGTGCATCACAAAACGCCGTTCCGGGCATTTGCGAGTGCGGCGGAGGCCAACCGGCTGGAGAACCTGATTACGCTGTGCCCCAGTTGCCACCGGCGGGCCGAAACGGTGGTGAAGGTGAAGACCGGCTTGAGCGGGCTGGCCTACACGCTGGGGCATCTGGCGCCGCTGTTCCTGATGTGCGATACCGCTGACCTGGGGGTGCACTCGGACCCGGCCTCACCGATTACGGACGGGGCGCCGACGGTGGTGGTGTATGACCAGATTCCGGCTGGGATTGGCTTCAGCGAGCGGCTGTTTGAGTTGCACGATGAGCTGATGCTGCGGGCATGGGAGCTGGTGGCGGCCTGCGAATGCGCCGATGGCTGCCCTTCGTGCGTGGGGCCGGGGGGCGAGCAGGGCGAGGGCGGCAAGGCCGAGACGCTGGCGATGCTGGCGGCGTTGAAGACGGGGTGAGGGGCGAGCCGTTATAATCGGTGGACACTTTGAAAGAACCGCATGCCTTCTTCGCTTTCTGACCGACTGAAATCTCTGGGTGTGACCGTGGGGGCGGGCAGCCTGACGCCCAAGCCCGCGCCGAGCGGGCCGGCGCGGCGCGCCCCGATTGAAGAGGTGATGGACGGGCGGCTGGTGGATACGCCGCTCGGCGAGGCGTTTGTGGTGGAGCAGCACTATGCCCTCGGCCACCCCTACGGCGGGCGCGGGCTGGCGCTGACCGCCCCGCTCAACCTGCTGGCCGAGTGGGCCGGGGACGGGCGGATTGCGGCCTGTGCCGCGCCGGGCTTCACTTTTCTGGATACCGAGACCACCGGGCTGGCAGGCGGGAGCGGGACGCTGGCGTTTATGGTGGGCGTGGGGCGGTTCGATGAAAGCGGCTTCCGGCTGGCGCAGTACTTCCTGCGCGACCCGGCCGAAGAACCTGCGATGTTGAGCGCGCTGGAAAGCTTCCTGACGCCCTGCCAGACGCTGGTGACCTTCAATGGCAAGTCGTTTGATGTGCCGCTGATGCACGGGCGCTATGTGGCCAACCTGGCGCCCTCCCCCTTTGGCGAACTGGCGCAACTGGACCTGCTGCACCTGGCGCGCAAACTGTGGCGACTGCGGCTGCCGAGCCGCTCGCTGGGGTATCTGGAAGAGCACATTTTGGGCGAGCGGCGCACGGGGGAGGACACGCCGGGCTGGATGATTCCGGAAATGTATTTCGATTACCTGCGGCGCGGCGACGCCCGGCCAATGAAAGGCGTGTTCTACCACAACGCCCTGGACGTGTTGAGCATGGCGGCGCTGATGGAGCACATCGGGTATTTGCTGGCCGACCCGCTGAACGGCGAGGCGCACACGCTCGACCTGGTGAGCATCGGGCGGCTGCACGAGGACCTGGGCTACCTGGATTTAGCGGCGCAGATTTACGAACGGGCGCTGGGGCAGAGCGACCTGCCGGGCGAGACGCGGCGGGCGACCGGCCAGCGGCTGGCGGCGCTGCACCGGCGGCGGGGCGAACTGCCCAACGCGGTGAGCCTGTGGTGGCAGGCGGCCGCCGACCGGGAAATCTATGCGCATGTGGAACTGGCGAAGTACTACGAGCACCAGCAAAAGGATGCCGCCGAAGCGTTGAAGTGGACCGAAGCGGCGCTGGCCCTGCTGCGCCAGCCGGAGACGCCCCGCCATGAGCGGCTGGAATGGGAAGCCGATTTGCTGCACCGCAAGGCGCGGCTGGCGAAGCGGCTGGAAAAACCGGCCAGCGGCAATTCGTAAGCGTTTTGTTAATTTTGGGCGCGGCGGACGCGCCCGCCTTGACTACCCCCCTGCCAACGATTAAAATAGCTGGATGGATAGCGCTTAGCACTCGCGCGCCGCGACTGCTAGGCCATAACCAATGGAACTGACCGAACGCCAGAAACTCGTGCTGGGCCTGATTGTCCAGGAATACGTGGAGACCGCCCAACCCATCAGCAGTAACCGGCTGGTGGAGAAGTACAGCCTTGCGTTCTCCTCGGCCACGGTGCGCAATGAAATGGCAGCGCTGGACGAAGCCGGGTACATCCGGCAGCCGCACACCTCGGCCGGGCGGGTGCCAACTGAAGAAGGCTACCGGCTATTCGTGGGCGAAGTGATGCAACGGCCAGCCCTGCCGATGGCGACCCAGCACACCATCCGGCACCAGTTCTACCAGACGCGCCAGGACAGCAGCCAGTGGATGCGGCTGGCGGCCAGCGTGCTGGCGCACCAGAGCCAGGCGGCCTCGATTGTGACCGCCCCACTGGCCGGCCGCTCGCGTTTCAAGCATGTGCAGCTGATTTCAACCGCCGGGCGGCAGGTGCTGATGGTGCTGGTTCTGGCGGGTGGGCGGGTGAGCCAGCAGATGCTGGCGCTGGCCGAACCGGTGAGCCAGGAACGCTTGAGCGCCACCGCCAAACAACTGAATACGCTCTACCCGGGGCTGGATGCGGATGAAATCATGGCCGCGCCCAATGAGCTGGATGCGCTGGGCGACGATATGGTCAAGCTGGTGACGGATGAACTGCGCCGCTCGGATACGGTGTTTACCGGCGAAGTGTTCCACGATGGCTGGAGCAACGTGCTGGCCGAACCGGAGTTTGCCAACAGCGAGGCCGCCCGGCGGGCGCTGCGGGTGCTGGAAGAACGGCCGCTGCTGAAAGACCTGCTGGAGCAGACCGTATCGCACAGCGAAGTGGGCGGCGTGCAGGTGCTGATTGGCGGCGAGGGCACCTGGGAAGAATTGAGCGACTGCTCGCTGGTGCTGGCGCGCTACGGCGTGCCGGATGTGGCCACCGGCATCCTGGGGGTGCTGGGGCCGCTGCGCATGTCTTACGGGCATGCGATTTCTACCGTGAATTTCGTGGCCGGGGTGCTAAGCAACCTGGTGAGCGAAAGTGTGGACGATGAAGGACTGGCGCCGGTTGAATAACCCGCCAAGAGAATAGGAAACAACATAGGATGATGAGCGAAGAAAAAGACCTCCCCACCCCTGACGAAGCCGCCGAAATGCCGGATGGCGAAGACCCGGGCATGGACGCGCTGGACGACCTGGAAGCGCAACTGGAAGCGGCGCGGGCCGAAGCCGTGGCGAACCTGGATGGCTGGCAACGGGCGCAGGCCGAGTTTGCCAATTACAAGAAACGCCAGGAACAGCAGCGCGCCCAACTGACCGAAGACGCCGTGGCGCGGGCGGCCAAGCGCTACCTGGAAGTGCTGGATGACATGGAACGCGCCCTCGCCAACCGCCCCACCAGCGGCGAAGGCGCCGAATGGGCGGCCGGGATTGAACTCGTGGCGCGCAAAATTCAGGCGATTCTGGAAAGCGAAGGCGTGCGACTGGTTGACCCGCTGGGCGAACCGTTTGACCCAAAGCTGCACGAAGCGATTGCGCAGGTGGAGAGCGATGACCACGAAAGTGGCACGATTCTTGAAGTGTTGGCCAAAGGCTATTTGATTGGCGAGC
>CAZEQN010000216.1:0-4387 GCA_964514335.1 uncultured Anaerolineaceae bacterium | reverse complement strand
ACGAGCCAGAAAAAACGATCGTTAATGTAGAAGTACAGGGTGCCGGAGAACCATTGGAAGAAGAAGTAAACCCCCAACCCGAGGAGGAGGGTGGCTTGCAGGGCGCGGTAAAGTCGGTCAGGCATGGGACACCTATAAGGGAGTAAAGAGGTTGAGGAAGAGGGCGGCGAAGAGCGTCATCAGAAAAGGCAACAGGACCAGGTAGGCCACCACCCGGCGGGGGAAGACCTGCAAATAGAGCAGGACGCTCTTGATATCTACCATTGGCCCAAAGACGAGGAAGGCCAGAATGGAGCCGGTGCTGAAAGCGCCGGTGAAGGCCAGGGCGATGAAAGCATCCACGGTGGAGCAAATGGAGAGCAGTACGGCGAGGGCCATGAGGGCCAGCGCCGAGACCAGCGGGCCGCCGCCCAGGGCCAGCAGGGTGGACTGGGGCAGGAAGGTCTGCATCAGGGCCGCCAGGGCTGCCCCCGCCACCAGAAACTTACCCATTTCAAAAAACTCATCGGCGGCGATGCCCAGAGCGCCGGAAAGCCGGGCAGCCAGCGGCGCGGCCGGAGCCAGACCGCTGGCGCCGCCAATGGCCGGGGCGCTGGCGGGCAAAAAGAGCCGGGCCGGGTTGCGCTGGGTGGAGAAAATCAGCCCGACGGCGGCCGCAATTGCAAAAGAAAGCCCCAGCCGCAACCAGAAGACCGGCCCCCAGCCAAAGGCGGCCAGGGTGCTGGCAATCACGATCGGATTCATGACCGGGGAAGCCAGCAGAAAGGCGACTCCGGTAGCGGGGGGCAGGCCCTTGCGGAATAAGCGGCGGGTGAGCGGCACCACGCCGCATTCACAGACCGGAAAGGCCAGCCCCAGCAGGCCGCCTGCCAGGGCGCCGCCGAGGGCGTGCCGGGGGACGAAGCGATGCAACTGGGCTGGGTTTAGAAAGACTTCCACCAGGCCGGAGGCCAGGGTGCCCAGCAGGAGAAACGGGGCGGCTTCAATAAAGATGCCAAGAAAGATAGTGGCAAAGATGTTCAGCAGGTCAAACCCGTGTGAGGCCTGCAGGGCGATGGCGGCGGGCCAGGTCTGGGCGAGCACCAGCAGCAGGAGCAGCAGGGCGGCGAGGGCGAGGCCGTTCATCAGGCGTTGCATGCTGGAGATTTTACCAAATGTAAGTTAGGTCGACTATTATGCAAAATATTTTGCTTTAAAAATTATTAAACACAATATTGTGATTACTTACCATCCCATCCGTACTCCCCGACCAGCGGCACGAACATCACTTCGTTGTGGGTGGTGTGCTGGAAGGCCGGGCCGTGGCGCCGCCAGACCTGTAACTGCTGGCGGTCACGGTTGCCCAGCGGCAGCACCAGCCGCCCGCCTTCGGCCAGTTGCTCCAGCAGTGGCGCGGGCAGGCGCGGCGTAGCCGCTGCCACCAGAATGGCCTCATAGGGGGCATTGGGCGGCCAGCCGCTGGAGCCATCGGCGGCGATGATTTCGACATTGTGGATGCCCAATTCCTGCAGGGTGCGGGCCGCCCGACGGGCGAGGGCGGCATGACGTTCCACGCCGGTTACCTGGCGGGCCAGGGCGGCCAGCACCGCGGCCTGGTAGCCACTGCCGGTGCCGATTTCCAGCACATTTTCATGACCTTGCAGTTCCAGCAGTTCGGTCATGCGGGCCACGATGAAGGGCTGGGAGATGGTCTGGCGCAGGCCGATGGGCAACGGGGTATCCTGGTAGGCGCGGGCGCGCTGGGTGGGTGGTACAAAAAGATGGCGCGGGACGGCCTGCATGGCGGCCAGCAGGCGCGCATCCCGGATGCCGCGGGCGGCCAATTGCTCGGCTACCATGCGGTCGCGAGCGGCGGCTTGCTTGTCCGGGGCGGCGTTCATGGCGGCCCGCTTTGCTCGGCGGCGATTTGCAGAATGAGGTCAAAAGAGTCGGCCGGGGCGGCTTTGTTCCAGCGTTCGGCGCCGCAGGTCAGGCAGCGGTGCAGCAGGCGGTACTGGCCTTTTTTGTGCTCCACCCCCACCGGTTGCATCAGGCCGCGGCAGGGTTCGGCGCGGTCGCCGGGGTTTATATCCACGTGCTGGCTGTACAGGCAGGCCGGGCAGTGGTTGGTGTAGCCATCGCCGCGTACCGCTTCGCCGCAATGGGCGCAGGTGAAGTCTTCTCGGGTGCGTTGGAATTTGGGGGTGGGCATGGGTGCAGGTATACAGGGAAACAAGGGAACGGGGGGCTATTTCCTTTGCAGGGCGGTGGCGATGGCGCGGTCGAGTTTGCCCATCGGGTAGTCCGGCAGTTCGGCCGGGCGCGCCCAGCGCAGGGCCTGGGCCACGAGCGGGCGGGGCGTACCTTCTATGAGTGTACATTCAAAGGCGTGCAGTGTCACGCGGTAGTGGCTGTAGGCGTGCTGGTACACGCCCAGTTCGCCGCCGACTTCAATCGCTGCCGCCAATTCTTCCTGAATTTCGCGCTGCAGGGCGGCGGGCAGGCTTTCGCCGTCTTCGACCTTGCCGCCGGGGAATTCCCACAGCCCGCCCAGCAGGCCGCCGGCCGGGCGCTGCGCCAGCAGGACGCGCCCATTGCGCCGAATGACGGCCGCCACGACGGTGATGTGCGGGATGATGGCTTTGGGTTTGGTGACCGGGCGTTCGCTCTGGTTGCCGAGGGCGCAGGCGCGGCATTGGGTTTGCAGGGGGCACTCGCCGCAGGCGGGGTTACGCGGCAGGCACACGCGGGCGCCGAGGTCCATGAGGGCCTGGTTGTAGTCGGCGGCGTGGCCGGGCGGCAGGTGCTCGGCCGCCAGGTCCCAGATGCGCTGCTCGCCAGCGGCGGTATCTACGGGCTGGCTGACATCGAACACGCGGCTCAAGACGCGCTTGACGTTGCCATCCACCACCGGTTCATCGCGCCCGAAGGCCAGCGAGGCAATCGCCCCGGCGGTGTAACGGCCAATGCCGGGCAGGCGGCGCAGGGCGGCCGGGTCGGCGGGCAGTTGGCCGCCATGCTCGGCCACGACCTGCCGGGCGGCGGCATGCAGGTTGCGCGCCCGGCTGTAATAGCCAAGGCCCTCCCACAGGGCGAGGACCTCCTGCTGGGGGGCGGCAGCCAGGGCCTGGATGGTGGGGAAGCGCGCCAGCCAGCGTTGGTAATAGGGGATGACGGTTTCCAGCCGGGTTTGCTGGGCCATGATTTCCGAAACCCAGACGGCGTACGGGTCGGGTTGGCCGCGCCACGGCAGCGGGCGGGGGTTCTTTTTGTACCAGCGTAAAAGGGGGCGGGAAAAAGCGGACAAACGCGGCGGGTTTACATCTGCCAGCGGGTGCGGGCCGGGATGACCTTGTAGGCAAAATTCTCTACCAGTTCATCCAGTTCATTATCCAGGGCGCGCCAGGCGGCCGAGCGCAAGACCTGGCGGGCGGTGGCGAGGCTGGAGATGATGGCTTCCGCCATCAGGCGCGGCTGGTGGTCGCCATAGACCGTAAGCCAGGCTTCGTTGACCGCCAGGCCCATCTTTTCCAGTTCGGGGACGAACTGACGCACATGGAATTCAAAGTATTCTTCTTCCTTGCCGGGCAGAATGTCCCAGCTCATCATCAGTTTGACTTTGTCCATGCGCTGCTCCGGGCCGGATTACTGGTTGACTTTGAGGATGACGACCTGGGTGTCTTCCGGCAGGCCGCTGCGGGTAATTTTGAGCGAGTCCTGGGCTTCGGCTTTTTCGTTCAGGCCCATTTGTTTCTGGAAGGCATTCAATGAATTGAGCTTGATTTTGGCGCCGTCTACGGCGTAATGCATCGGCACGACCAGCGCCGGTTCAATCATGCTGATGACTTCAGCGGCTTTGGCGGCGTTGAGGCTGTTGCCGCCGCCGACTGGCACGAGCAGGATGTCCACGTTGCCGAACTGTTCGATTTCCTTGCGGGCCGGCACGGCGGTGAGGTCGCCGAGGTGGCAGACGTTCAGCCCCTCATAGTCAAAGACGAAGACCATGTTGCGCTCGCCATTGCTGCCGGTGGCGACAGCGGTGATGAACACGCCGCCGATTTCGTATTCGCCGGCATGGTCGAGGGTCCAGGCGCTGCCCTTGATGGCTTTGGCGTGGTTGTGGCCCGGGGCGTTGTGGCTGATGGTGACGATGTCGCCCCTGGCCTTGAGTTCGCCGAAGCCGACTTCTTTGTGGTCGTAGGGGTCAGTCACAACCGTGGCCATGCCACGCTCGGTGATGCGAAAACAGGAGTGTCCGTACCAGGTGATTTCCATGCAGCCTCCAGAAGATTAACAAGGGCTATTATATCACCGGAACGTGAATACGAACGTTTGGGCTAATAAAGGATGGGGAAGGTAAACAAGTAGGCATGTAAACATGTAAGTATGTAAACATGGAGAGCGTGAG
>CAZEQN010000215.1:0-4406 GCA_964514335.1 uncultured Anaerolineaceae bacterium | reverse complement strand
GCACCCCTAGCTAAGAAGAAGGATGCGCGTTCACCCAGTAGGGGCGGGTTTGAAACCCGCCCCTTCACCGCGGTGATGCATCTGCGGCTTTATCGAAATGACGGATACCGATGTGGCCGGGGTTTATCGATTCCCGCCCAAAATTCTCCAACAATCCTCCTACACCGCCGCAGGGCCGGATATGGTACAAAGAGAGCATGCTGCTGCCTGATTTTCGCGTGCGCCAGCGCGACTACCTGCTGGAAATCGCCCGCGCCCTCACCCAGGAACTCGACCTCGATTCGCTGCTCAAGCGCATCCTGCAATTAAGCGCTGACCTGCTGGCCGGGCAAGCGGGCCTGATTGCGCTGCGGGGCGAGGAAAGCGGCTGGCGGGTGGCGGCCTCGCACGGCATCGGCGGGGAATTGCTCAAGTATCTGGATTCGCTGCTCACGCGCCTGCCAGAGACTGAAAACCCGGCCCACTTTGAAATCCCGGAAATCAACCGCACCCTCAAGGACATCGCCCGCAAAGTGAGCTTGGGCCTGCTGACCGGCGTGGGCCTGCCGCTGATTGCGCGCAATGAGGTCATCGGGGTGATTTTCATTTTTCGTAATTATCGCGGGCCGTTCTCGCAGAATGACCGCGCCCTGCTGCAAAGTTTTGCCGACCAGGCGGCGGTGGCCGTCTCAAATGCGCAGTTGTACACCCAGCTACGCCATGAAAAGCAGCGCATCAGCGCCCTGCTCGATTCGGCTGCGGACGGCATCCTGATAATGAAGAACGACCACACGATTGAGCACGCCAACCCGGCCTTTGCCAAACTATGGGGCCAGCCGGCGGCAGAACTGGTGGGCCGCCAGCACGATGATGTGATTCACTGGGCCAAGCTGGCGCACGGCATCACCCTTGAAAAAGCCGAAGCCGGCGGCTGGCCGCTTTCGGCGCAGGCCACCCTGTATGTGGAAGGCGACCTGGTCAAGCCGGACGGGGCGAGCATTGCGGTGGGCATCACCTACGCCCCGCTGCTCTCGGAAGAGGGCAATCTGGTGAACATCATCGCGGCGGCGCGCGACATCACCCACTTCCGGCAGGCCGAAGACCTCAAACGCACTTTCGTTTCGGTCATCAGCCATGAGTTGAAAACGCCGGTGGCATTAATCAAGGGCTACGTCAGCACCCTGCGGCGCGAGGATGCGCGCTGGGAGCGCAAAGTGGTGGAGGACAGCCTGGCGGTAATTGAAGACGAAACCGACCGGCTGGCGGAGTTAATCGAAAACCTGCTGGATGCCACCCGCCTGGAAGCCGGCGTGCTGGCGCTGAACGCCGCCGACCTTTCGCTGCCAGCGCTCGCCAAACGGCTGGCCGAGCGCTTCCAGACCCAGACCAGCAAACACACCCTCGTCACAGACTTTCCGGCCGAGTACCCGATTGTGCTGGCCGACGAAGACCGCATTTCGCAGGTGCTGTACAACCTGATTGGCAACGCCGTGAAATACTCGCCGGCGGGCGGCGAAATCTGCATCCGCGGCGAAGTGCGACCGGATGAGGTGATTGTGTGCGTGACCGACCAGGGCAAAGGCATCGCCACCGGCGACCTGCCGCACGTCTTTGACCGCTTCTACCGGGCGGATGATTCACAGCGCAAGACCAGCGGGGCCGGGCTGGGGCTGTACCTGGCGCGGGCGGTGATTGAAGCCCACCGCGGCAACATCTGGGTTGACCCGACCTACAAGGATGGGGCGCGGATTTGCTTCTCGCTGCCGCGCCCGGATGATAAGTAAACGCGCGGGATTTTTGCTGTAATCCAGCCCAACCCTTAAGTTACAATAACGCTTTGCAAAATCCGGCGCAGTTTGCGCGTTAAGAATAGAGAACAATCATGCCAAAAGTAAGAACCAGCCTCCCCTGCCCGCAGTGCCGCACGCCCATCACCGCTGAAATCGAGCAGGTGTTTGATGTCGCCCAGGACCCCAGCGCCAAGCAGCGCTTTCTCTCCGGGCAGTACAACATCGCCGACTGCCCCACCTGCCGCTACCACGGCTCGCTGGCCGCCCCGCTGGTGTACCATGACCCGGCCAAAGACCTGCTGATGACTTTTGTTCCGCCGCAATTGAACCTGCCGCGCAACGAGCAGGAGCGGGTAATCGGCGGGTTGATTCAGCAGGTGGTCAACGCCCTGCCGCAGGAGCAGAAGCGCGGCTACATTTTCAACCCGCAGCAGGCGCTGACGCTGCAGGGGCTGGTGGAAACGGTGCTGGAAAAAGAAGGCGTGACGCGTGAAATGCTGGATGCCCAGAAGAAACGCTTAAGCCTGCTACAACGGCTGGCGGCCATCACGGATATGGAGGCGCTGGATGTGGTGGTAAAGGAAGAAATCGCCCTGATTGATGCCGATTTCTTCCGCATGATGAGCCAGATTATCGAAACCAGTCTGGCGCAGGGCGACCAGCAAAGCGCCCAGGCCCTGGCGAACTTACAGAACGCCCTGCTGGAAAAAACCCCGGCCGGGCTGGAGTTGAAAGCCCGCGCCCAGGAAGTGGACGCGGCCGTCAAGACCCTGCAGGCCGAGGGCCAGAACCTGACGCGTGAACGCCTGCTGGAACTGATCCTGACCGCCGAAAGCGACACCCGCCGCGAGGCCTATGTGGGGCTGGCGCGCGGCGGCATGGACTACCAGTTCTTCGCCCTGCTGACCGAAAAGATTGAGGCCGCCAGCGGCGCCGAAAAAACCCGGCTGGAGGGCATCCGCGCTCAACTGCTGGAAGCCACGCGCCAGATTGACGAGCAGATGAAGGCCCTGCAGGGGCAGGCGGCCAAAAACCTGGACCTGCTGCTGGAACAGAGCGACATCAAAGGCGCCACGCTGGCGAACCTGCAGGCGATTGATGACTACTTCATCGCCGCGCTGGACGCGGCCTATGGCGCCGCCCAGCAGGCCAAAGACACCGCCCGGCTGGCGAAGCTGGAGCAGGTCATCGCCGCGTTGCAGGAGGCCAGCCAGGCGGCGGCCGGGCCAGACCAGGAGTTTTTGCAGGCTCTGCTGGGCGCGCCGGATGAGGCTGCCCGCAAGCAACTCATGGAAGCGAACGCCGAGAAGGTCAGCGATGCGTTTCTGGAGGCGCTGACGGGCGTGATGATGCAACTGAACAGCGCCGACCAGAACCCCGAGCTGGCCGAGAGCGTGCGCAAGGTGTACCGCGAGGTGGTGCGTTTCAGCATGGAGGCCAAAAGCAAGGCCGGGGGGTGAGGGGTATCTGTTTTCCAGCGAGCAACGATGATATAGCGGGATGGCCGGGATTCCTCGCTGCGCTCGGAATGACAAGATGGTGGCCGGGATTCCGGAGTTGCTTCGCCAACTCTTGCGCTCCCTTCGGCAGGCTCAGGGCAGGCGGAATGACAAGAATGAGAAACAAACCGCCCGCGCGGGTTGCGCGGGCGGTATTAATTTCGAGGGATGGGCCGTGACTCAGGCCGGGTTTTCAAGGCGCAGGCCGTGGCCGCGCACCGTAACCACAAATTCCTGTTCGCTGTCCACCTCGGCGAGGCGGTCGCGCAGGCGGCGCACCAGCGCATCCAGCGCCTGATTGGAAACATCGTAAGACTGCTCGCCGCCCCACACCGCTTCAATCAGCTCCTGGCGTGAGACCACCCGCCCGGCGGCGGCGTACAGCAATTCCAGCATGGTGAACTGCGCCACCGAGAGCGGCGGCGTGACTTCGCGGTTGCCGACCCATACGCGGCGGGCGCGTTTGTCCAGCCGCAGCAGGCCGGTGGCCAGCGGCGGGGCGGCCGCGCCCAGTTCCAGCGGCACAGTCGCATCCGAAGATAGAAAGACGAATTGCTGGGCGAGCGCAATCTGGATGGTGTCGCCATCCTGCAACATCACCGGGCCTTCAATCCGGCGGTTATTGATGTGGGTTCCGTTCTTGCTGCCGAGGTCTTCAATCAGGATGCCCTCGCTGCTCAACAGCACGCGGGCATGGTGGCGCGAGACCTGCTTATCCGGCGTGAGGACGATGACATCACAATCCGGGTCGCGCCCAATCAGCAGCGACTCGCGCACCACCCAGCGTTGGCCTTCCAGCGGGCCGGTCTGGGCAATAAAAAGCGGGTTTTCTTCTGGCCGTTCCATCGCCTGCTCTCCTCCGTGCCGGTAGGGTCTCCCGCCTTGCAAAAATGATAACCCGGCCCGGTTAGTATAATACGAAAATCAGGTGGGTTGGCTGACCGGGGGGCGTGGCTAAGTTCAAGCAGGAAGGTTTTGTCATTGCGAGGCGAGTTTTATCCGCCGAAGCAATCTCCAATACAAATTATCAGATTGCGGCGAACGCCAATGGCGTTCGCTTCGAGTTGGGCCTTGCCCAACTCCGTTCGCCCTTTGGGCTCGCAATGACAAAATAACTTCCTGAAGTTCGCCCCTCCGG
>CAZEQN010000214.1:0-4407 GCA_964514335.1 uncultured Anaerolineaceae bacterium | reverse complement strand
GCAAGTCGTTGCGGCCGATGTCGCCGCTGAACCACAGCTTGTGCGTTTTGCCCCGCTCTTCAATCTCAATGTGCATGCTGCACGAACCGAGGATGTGCCCTGCCTCTTCCAGCTTCACCCGCACGCCCGGCAGCGGCTCGAAGGTTTTGTTCAGCGATTCTTTCGTGAAGTGTGCCATGGCGGCGGTTGCATCCGCCTCGGTGTAGAGCGGCTCCACCGGCGGCTCGCCGGCTTTGGCGCGGCGCTTGTTGACGAACTGCACATCATATTCCTGAATACGGCCCGAGTCGGCCAGCATCAATTCGCACAGGTTGGTGGTGGCGGCGTGGGCATGGACGCGCCCGGTGTAGCCCTGCTTGACCAGGTTGGGCAGGTTGCCGGCATGGTCAATGTGCGCATGCGAAAGCACCACCGCATCCACCTGATTGGGTGGGAAGCGAAATTCGGAGTTCATCCGGTAGGTATCGGCGCGCTTGCCCTGAAACAGGCCACAATCCAGCAAGAGGATTTTGCCATTCGCTTCTATATAGTGCGCCGAGCCGGTCACAGTTTGGGCTGCGCCCCAGAAGTGGATTTTCATGTGGTGGCCTCCCCGGCTATTTGGATGGTTTCAAGGATTTCTGCGCCGTACTCACCCAGGCGGTAAGGCAGGCTGTGCATCAAGTCGCCCAGCGCCGCGATAGTGGGTGGAGCTTCATGGGCAATCGCTTCCAGCACGTCGCGCGGCAGGATGATGTCGCTCTCGACCCCCAGTTCGCGCGCCCGCGTCTTGCGCCACTCCTTCAGGGCTTCCATGCGCTCCTGGGCGGCTTCATCGTACGCCGGGCGGCGCGGCGGGTAGAGCGGCTTATCCGCCAGGCCGGCCTTGACCGCCGCCAGCAGGGCACGCCCGTGGCGGCGCACGTTCGGTTCGGTCATGCCGGGCAGGCGGCGCAGGTCGCGCTCGGTGGCTGGCTCTGCGGCGGCGATGGCGGTGAGGGTGCTGTCGCCCAGCACCTTGAACAGCGGCAGGTCGCGCTGCTCGGCCTTCTGGTGGCGGTAGGTCGCCAGGCGCATCAGCACCGCGCATTGCTGGGGGCTTAACTCGCGCACGCCCTTAATCCGCCAGATGTTCAGTTCCGGGGTGCTGGGCGGCGCGCCGTTGGCCTGCGCCAACCGCCGGAAATCCTCGGCCGCCAGCGGCCAGCGGCCGCTGCTTTCCAGTTCCGGCTTCAGGCGGTTGCGCAGGTCTATCAGGTAATGGATATCCAGTTGGGCGTATTCCAGCATGCCTTCTTTGAAGGGCCGCTGACCCCAGTCGGCGCGCTGGTGTTTCTTGGTTTGCTCCACCCCGAATTCCTCGGCCAGCAGGTCGGCCAGCCCGATTTTCGGGCGCGCCAGGATGCGGACGGCTTGCATTGTGTCAAACACATTCGCAAACGTGAAGCCATAATCGCGCTTGAGGGTCAGCAGGTCATACTCGGCGGCGTGGAAGATGATTTCAATTGCCGGGTCGGCGAACACCGGCCCCAGCGCGGCCAGGTCGGCTATCGCCAGCGCGTCTATCAGATAATCGGCCTGGGGCGTGGCGATTTGCACCAGGCACACCCGCTCGCGAAAGGCGTACAAACTGTTGGATTCCGTATCCACCCCCAGAATCGGGTGGCGTGCCAGTTCGGCGGCCAGTTCGGTCAGAGCGGCGGGCGTTTCAATCAATTTCGCAGGGGGCAGGGCGGGCATAGGTTTTGAAATTATAGTCCATGAACCGGCTTCTCTCGGTTATAGGGTAGAATCTTCGGCTCTATGAACAAGCCGATGCGTTTCCTGACCTTCACGCTGGCGCTGGCTGTCGGCCTGGCCGCCTGCCAGCCGCTGCCCCCCGTTGCCGCGCCACCGGCGGCCAGCGCCACGCCCAGCCCGGCCCCGGAGGTAACCGCCGGGCCCAGCCCCACGCCGCTGCCCACCCGGGCGGCCTTCTTACCGGCCGAAGAAGTGCCCTACATCGCCCAGACTGGCGATACGCTGCCAGCCCTGGCGCGACGCTTCAATACCAGCGTGGCCGAAATCCGGGCCGCCAACCCGGTCATCCCGGAGCGGGTTACCACCCTGCCGCCCGGCTTCCCGATGAACATCCCGATTTACTACCGCAGCTTCTGGGGTTCGCCTTTCAAAATCATGCCGGACAGTTTCTTCATTCATGGCCCGGCAACGATTGGCTTTGATACCGCCGCCTTTGTGGCCGAACACCCCGGCTGGCTGAATGGCTATATAGAATACGCCGCCGGCCTGAACCGCAGCGGGGCGGACATTGTGGATTATGTGGCCGTGAATTTCAGCATCAGCCCGCGCGTCCTGCTGGCCCTATTGGAATACGAAGCCGGAGCGCTCTCCAACCCGGCCCTGCCCGCTAACCGGGCCGAGTTCCCGCTGGGCTACGAATCCTTTCAGCACCGCGGCCTCTACCTGCAACTGGTGTGGGCCGCCAACCGCCTCAACAACGGCTACTACGCCTGGCGCACCGGCGACCTGCTGGATTTCACCCTGGCGGATGGCAGCCTGGAACGCCCCGACCCGTGGCTGAATTCCGCTACAGTCGCCTTCCAGCACTATTACCACCGTGCTCCGGTGGCGCGCTACCGGGCCGCTACCGGGCCGGAGGGCCTGGCCGCCACTCTCGGCGCGCTCTACGGCGACCTGTGGGCGCAGGATGTGCCGCACATCCCCGGCAGCCTGGAACAGCCGACCTTCACCCTGCCGTTCCCGCTCGGCCAACTGTGGGCGCACACCGGCGGGCCTCATGCCGGCTGGGGCACCGGCGCGCCGCTGGCCGCCCTGGATTTTGCCCCCCCGGACGATGCCGAAATCTGCCATACCAGCGCCGCCTGGGCCACCGCGATTGCCGCCGGCCTGGTGGTGCGCACCGATACCGGCCTGCTGGTGCTCGACCTGGACATGGATGGCGATGAACGCACCGGCTGGGTGGTGTTCTACCTGCACCTGGCCGCCTACGAGAAAGCCCCGCTGGGGGCCGTGCTGGCGCAGGGCGACCGGGTCGGGCACCCCTCCTGTGAGGGCGGTACGTCCACCGGCGCGCATGTGCACATCGCCCGCAAGTACAACGGCGAGTGGCTGGCGGCCGACTTTGCCCTGCCGTTTGTGATGGAAGGCTGGTTGCCGCTGGCAGGCAGCCAGCCCTACGAGGGCCAGCTCACCCGCAACGGCCAGACGGTGCGCGCTTGCGTGTGTTCGGACTCGACTACCTGGCTGCGGGCCGAAACCCCGCCCGAAGGGCGCTAGCGGCCGGCTTCTATTAAGCCGTAATTGGCAGCATATTCCTGTTGCAGGGGTCGAGCTAAGCTTGACCCCTGCGCGTGTGAAAGTTTCAGCGGCCAATGTCTGGCTGGGCGAAATGCGACCTCCGGGAGGTTTTCTGAACAGGCATGCCCCGCCTTTCTTAGAATTTCTTAATCTCAACCCTGAAAAGCCTTAATTACTGCCGTGATATAGTATTCACACTCCATTCTGCCCATGTCACTGCGCCCGTTATTTACCGACTTTCTGCGTTTTCTGCGTTACATCGGCCGGCGATTTCTCACCGTCGGCCTTACCCTTTTTGCGGGTATCTTCCTCACCGTCGTGGCCGCCAACCATACTGGCCAACTCGACTCCAGCCTTGAAAGCAAAATCAACACCATGGCGCTGGGCCGCTGGCGCGCCACCTACGGCAGCAGCGGCGCTGGCAGCGTGGACCGCGCCGCCGAGCTGGAGGCTTTCCGCATCGAACTGGCGGATGAACTTGGCCTGAACGCCCCCTTTCTCGAGCGCCACCTGCGCTACACGCTCAATGGCCTGGGATTCGATTGGGGCAATGTGCAGTTGACGGCTTTCCGTTCGCGCGGGGCCTTTTCGGATGAAGACACCTCGGTGCGCGCCATCGTTCTCTCGCACCTGCCCAACACCCTGCTGCTGGTTGGCGCTTCCAACCTGCTCATTTTCCTGTTTGGCATTCCGCTGGCGTTGTTCGTCAGCCGCCATTATGGCTCGTGGCTGGACCGGCTGATGTCTTTGCTGGCCCCGGTTTCCTCGATTCCTTCGTGGGTGCTGGGTCTGTTGCTGGTGGTTATCTTCGCCGTTGAACTCGGCCTGCTGCCGGTCAGCGGCATGCGCGGCATCATCTCGGATGTCTCGCCTATGGGGCGCAATTTGGATTTGTTGCGCCACATGCTCCTGCCGGTGGCGGCGATTGTGTTGAGCCAGTTGTTTCAGTTGGTGTTCACCTGGCGTTCGTACCTGCTGGTGTACGCCAACGAAGACTATGTCGAACTGGCCAAGGCCAAAGGCCTGCACGCCCGCACCATCCAGCGCAAATACATTCTGCGCTCGGCGGCGCCCTTCATCCTCACCAGTTTTGCCCTCACGCTGGTCGGC
>CAZEQN010000213.1:0-4430 GCA_964514335.1 uncultured Anaerolineaceae bacterium | reverse complement strand
TGCTGCTTCACGCGGGTTCATTGACGACATCATTGAACCCAACGACACCCGCCCGCGCCTGATTAATGCCCTTGAAATGCTCACCAACAAGCGCGACTCTAACCCCGCCAAGAAGCACGGCAACATTCCGCTTTAAGGAACAGGAGAACGCGCCATGACCTTCAACAAAGTACTGATTGCCAACCGGGGCGAAATCGCTGTTCGTGTCATTCGCGCCTGCCGCGAACTTGGCTTGAAAACCGTAGCCGTATATTCAGATGCCGACCGGCGCGCGTTGCACGTCCGCTACGCGACCGAGGCCTATCACATCGGCCCCTCGCCCTCCAATGAATCCTATCTTCAGATGGAGAAAATTATCGCCGTCGCCAAAAAATCTGGTGCCGAAGCAGTTCACCCGGGTTATGGCTTCCTCGCCGAACGGGCCGAATTCGCCCAACTGTGTGCCGACGAAGGCATCACCTTCATCGGCCCTTCCCCGGAAGCCATCCGTAAAATGGGCGATAAAGGCATGGCCCGCAAAATCATGATGGATGCGGGTGTCCCGGTCGTGCCCGGCACACCCGGCGACCGCAAACTCAATGATGATGAGCTTATCAACGCCGCCATCAAAATCGGATTGCCGGTACTGGTGAAAGCCACCGCTGGTGGTGGCGGCAAAGGCATGCGCACCGTCCGCGAACAGGCTGAACTGCCCGCCGCCATTGAAAGCGCCCGCCGCGAGGCCCTGGCCGCCTTTGGCGACGACAATGTCTACCTTGAAAAACTGGTCGAAGGCGCCCGCCACATCGAAATCCAGGTCCTGGCAGATAGCGAAGGCAATGTCATTCACCTGGGCGAACGCGAGTGCTCCATTCAGCGCCGCCACCAGAAACTGCTGGAAGAATCCCCCTCCCCCTTTATCAACGATGATGAGGAGTTCCGCCAGAAGATGGGCGCCATTGGCGTACTGGCCGCCAAATCCGTAGACTATGTAAACGCTGGCACAATTGAATGTCTGGTGGATAAAGACAAGAACTTCTATTTCCTTGAGATGAACACCCGCCTGCAGGTGGAACACCCGGTCACCGAACTGGTCACCGGCATTGACCTTGTGGTCGAACAATTGCGCATCGCCCGCGGCCGAACCCTCGGCTATGCCCAAAGCGATGTCAAAATGAACGGCTGGGCAATTGAATGCCGGGTCAACGCCGAAGACCCCTACAACAATTTTATGCCCAGCACCGGCACCCTCAACAAGCACGCCGTCCCCACCGGCCCCGGCGTACGGGTGGATACCGGCATTGATACCGGCGCCAGCATCACCCCTTATTACGACCCGATGATGTCCAAGGTCATCACCTGGGGTGAGAACCGCGCCCAGGCCATTTTGCGCATGCGCCGCGCCCTGGATGAATACAAGGTGCTGGGCGTACTCACCAACATTCCCTTCCACCAGAACCTGCTAAGCCAGCACCGCTTTATGGCGGGCAACTTTGACACCAAATTCGTTGAAGAACGCTTTTCGATGGAAGCCGCCGAAGAAAGCAAGGACCTCTTCCCTGAAATTGCCGCCATCCTTGCCACCCTCGCCGAGCACCGCCAAACCGAGCGCGCCGCCCACATCATCCGGCGCGGCAAACGCGATACCAGCAACTGGAAATGGGTCGGCCGCTATGAACGCATGCACCGCTAAGCAGCTGCCGAAAGTCTTTTGACATGATTACCTTAAAACTCCAACTGGTTCACCCTGGCAGATCACCAATAGCTACTTTTAAGAGTTGGCCGTTGGGACTCACCACAAATTCAAATCAGGGTCGGCCAACTCATAGGAGCGCGCCATGATGAATCAAAAATACATCACCACCATTGGTGAACAGCAATACACAGTAGAACTGCTAAATGACGGCAAAGTCAGCGTGGATAACATCGTCTATGATGTCGATTACGAAGCCATGACCGGCCAGCAACTGGTCAGCCTGCTGGTGAACGGCCAGTCTTTTGATTGCCACATTTATCAGGATGATGAAAGCTGGCATGTTCTCATGCGCGGCACCCTCTACACCGCCCAGGTAGAAGACGAACGCGAAAAACGCCTCAAAGCCGCCGCCGGACAACACAGCGAAGAAGGCGGGGTGTACACGCTGAAAGCGCCCATGCCGGGCCTCGTGGTTCGCGTTCCGGTGAAGGTCGGCGATGAAATTGAAAAGGGAGCCGTCCTGGCGATTCTGGAAAGCATGAAGATGCAGAACGAGCTCAAGTCACCCCGCGCCGGAAAAATCACCGCCGTAGCCGTAAAAGAAGGCGACAGCGTGGAACAAAAGCAATTGATGTTGAGTTTGGAATAACGGCAAGGTTGGAATTGCAAACCGACCGGCGGTGTACCGCCGGTCGGTTTCTTTAATATCAGGCTACCAACCGGGCATCGTCTTCCCACTTCAAACCCACCGGTTGCGCCGCAACACCCAGCAGGTCCGCAATCTGGCGCTGCATCACAGCCGGGTCGCCACTCGTCAGGTAGCGGGTTATGCCCGCCTCACCGGACGCTCTGGCCAGGTCACTCTGCACCAGCAGCCGCTGGGTCTGGCGCGCAATTGCCTCGGAAGGCTCAATAATCCGCACCCCCGGCCCGGCGATTTCCCCGATGAGGCCAGCCACAAACGGGTAATGGGTACAGCCCAGCACCACCGCATCAATCCCTTCAACCAACATAGGGGTCAATGCTTCTTCCAGAATGCGGCGCGTTTCCGGGCCGGTCAAATCCCCCGCTTCAATCTGCCGTACCAGTCCCGGGCAGGTGGATGGCAACACCCGCACATCCTGTGCAAACCGCTCCACAACCGAAGCGTACAATTCACCTTGAAAAGTCGCCGCAGTCGCCAGCACGCCCACCACGCCGCTATCGGTCGTCTCCGCCGCGGGTTTCACTGCCGGCTCCATCCCCACAAACTGCACTTCGGGGAAGGTGGCGCGCAGGTGTGTCAGCGCGGCCGCCGAGGCCGTATGACAGGCAACCACAATCAATTTTGCACCCTCGCTTAACAGAAAGCGAGTAATCGCTTCTGAAAAGCCGCGCACTTCTGCCAGCGGGCGCGGGCCATAGGGTACATGTCCCTGGTCGGCAAAATAGAGGATGTCTTCGTGCGGCATTTGTGCCTGTATCGCCGGCAACACTGAAAGCCCCCCAACACCGGAGTCAAATACGCCCAGCGGGCCGTGCGCAGAAACTGAAATAATCTTCTTCATTATTTCTTCCGGCAGGCCTCAACGAATGTGCTGAAAATCGCCTGCATCTGCGGGTCATCCGGCAGGCACTCCGGGTGCCACTGCACCGCCAGCCCAAAACGATGCTCCGGCAATTCCACCGCCTCTACCAACCCATCCGGGGCGTGCGCCACCGCCTTCAACCCGGCGGCCAATTCCCGAACGCCCTGATGATGCAGGCTGTTAACCTGCAAAATCGGCTCGCCAACAATCTCGGCCAGCCGGGTACCCTCGGCCACCTGCACCGGGTGCGCCCGGTAATCCCAGGGATGTCCGGGGAAGAACGAGTGTTCCTGCGCATTGGGCATTTGCACGGGGATATGGGTATACAACGACCCACCAAAAGCGACATTCATGATTTGCAGGCCGCGGCAAATCCCCAGAAAGGGCTGGTCGCGGCCAGCCAGTTCCTGCACCAGACCCAGTTCAATCGCATCCCGCTGCGGGTCAACATCGTAAATTGTTTCATGGTCGTCGCCGCCAAAACGTTCCCGGGCGATGTCTCCACCCCCGGTAAACAGCACACCGTCCAAATGCCCCAGTAATTCATCGGCTGCGCCTGGAGGTAGATTCAACGGGATCAAAACCGGAATCGCGCCAGCGCGCACTAACGCCTCGCAGTACGTTCGCGGACTGGAAATCATATCAATCTGGTATAGCTGGCTGAACGAAGCCCGGGTTGTTACCCCAATCAAAGGCGCTGCCATTGAACCTCCAGAGTTAAAAAATCACGGGTGCGGCCAGGCCACACCCGTGTATTCTAACGCAAACGATTCGCGCAGATTAATTCTTGATCTTCTGCTTGAGGCGCGCCTTCTTGCCGGTGCGTTCACGCAGATAATACAGCTTGGCACGGCGCACATGCGAGTGCCGTTCCACCACGACCTTCTCCACCATCGGAGAACGCATGAGGAAGGTGCGTTCCACGCCCACGCCGTTGCTGGCGACCCGGCGCACGGTGAACGTCCTCGCCTGACCGCCGCCGCCCACGCGCAGCACGGTTCCCTTAAATTCCTGAATGCGCTGGCGATCGCCTTCCTTGATGCGCACATGCACACTAACTACATCGCCGGGGCCCAAATCCGGGATATTTTCATTTACCGGGGCTTCCAAAGACCGCAGAATTTCGTCCATGATGATTACCTCAAATCTCGTTTGCTTAGTGCAATTGGCACAGCGAATTATTATAC
>CAZEQN010000212.1:0-4441 GCA_964514335.1 uncultured Anaerolineaceae bacterium | reverse complement strand
GCCGTTGCAACTGGCTTGCCGCTTCTCTCGTATAATTCAGATATGACCACTCCACAACCTTCCCCAACTTCAGAGGCCTCTCCGACATGGACGCCAACCACCCGCCTGGTGGTGTTGCTTGGCCTCGGCATCGGCGTCATTGCATTTTTCGCCTACCTTCGCCCGCTGGTCACCCCCCTCGTAGTTTCCGGCCTGCTGGCTTACATCATGAATCCGCTGGTGGAATGGCTCACGGCCCGCAGTCACTTGCGCCGCGGCATTATCGTCTCTACCGTCTATTGGCTCGGCCTCACCCTGCTGGTCGTACTGCCGATTTTGCTTCTGCCCGTGCTGCTGGCGGAATTTGAGACTTTGGCCCGCGACTTACAGTTGCTGGTGGATGGCATGCAGGCCGCCCTGGCCGAGCCCGTGGTGTTGATGGGCTTAAGCCTCGACCTCGGCGCGCTGGTGCCGGACATCACCCTGCTGGTGGCGGACGGCGTCACCTCCCTGACCGCCAACGCTCTGCACCTGATTGAAAGCACCACCAAAAACCTCCTCTGGGTGCTGGTGATTCTGGTGGCGACCTATTACCTTTTGAGCGACTGGCGTCACCTCAACGACTGGCTGCTGCGTCTGCCCCCGCCCGTCTACCGCCCGGATGCTGAACGCCTGCTCCTGGAAATCTCGCGCACCTGGCGCGGCTACCTGCGCGGTAACCTGGTGCTGATGGCCGTCGTCGGGGTGGTGTTCACCATCGCCTGGCTCATCCTCGGTATTCCCGGCGCCTTTGTGCTGGGCTTCATCGCCGGCCTGCTCACCATCATCCCCGACCTTGGCCCGGCCATCGCCGGGGTGCTGGCGGCCGGGGTGGCGCTGGTGGAAGGCTCCAACCATTTCCCCATTTCCAATTTCTGGTTTGCCATACTGGTTTTTGGCGTATACCTCGGCCTGATTAACATCAAGAACATCTGGCTGCGGCCGCGCGTTTTTGGCCGTAGCGTACATATGCACGAGGGCATTGTTTTTATCGCCATCATGGTGGCTGTCGTGCTGGAAGGCATCATCGGCGCACTGGTGGTGGTGCCCCTGCTGGCTTCAGCGGGCATCGTGGTGCGTTACCTTTACCGCCGGGCGCTCGGCGAGCCGCCCTGGCCGGAAACCAACTGACATACTGACACGTTTGGGCTAATTTGTGGGGCTGTGCTTCTGCCAGTTTACCGAGCCGGGCAGGCTTTCTAACGCTTGCAGGTCATTGACGTAGTGCTCCAGGTAACCGCACCCCTGGCACACGTAGTACTCCAGATACAACAGTTGAAAACTGCTTCCAAACAGACCAGGTTTCTCGGTATGGATGTTGAATAACAGCGCGCCATCGGCTTTTATACCGGTACTCAAACCGCCCTGGGCCGGGCAGTAATAGACCTCGGTGGATTGACATTTGGGGCAGGTTCCACTGCGCATGGGGGTTCTCCGTTTGGGGGCGGCCGATTGGCCACTGGGGAAGATTATACGCCTGCATCGGGAATGTACTAAACCAGCGCGTTCACAAACTCGCTGGCGGTGCCAAATCGCTCGTCGCGTTCCTTGGCCATCGCCCGCTGGATGGCGCGTGCCGCGCTCGCCGGGGCCTCCGGCCAGGCGGCCCGCAGGTCGGGCGCGGGCTGGGTCAGGTGCGCCATCAGCAGCGCCCCCGGGTGGCCGGCCGGGAAGGGCAGTTCCCCCGCCAGCAATTGATAGGCCATCGCCCCAAAGGCATAGATATCTGCCCGCGCATCAATATCCGCCGCCGCCCGGATTTGCTCCGGCGCCACATAGTCCAGCGTCCCCAGAAAGCCGGACTGCGTCATGTTGGAAAAACCATCCAGCATTTTGGCAATCCCAAAGTCCATCAGCACCGGCCGCAGGTCCGGGCTGTTTTCGTCCAGCATGATGTTGCTGGGCTTGATGTCGCGGTGAATCACACCCTGCTGGTGGGCCAGGTCAAGCGCGCTGGCGATCCCCGCCAGCAGCGGCCGCGCCTCGGCCAGCGGCAGGCGGCCCACCCGCCGCAGGTGTTCGGCCAGGTCATGCCCCTGAATGTACTCCATCAAAATATAGGGCTGGTTGGTGTGTTCGCCATATTCCAGAATCTTGACGATGTTCGGATGCGCCAGCCCCTGCACGGTCCGGGCTTCGCGTTGGAAGCGTTTGCGGAACTCCGGGTTTTCGGCCAGGGCCGCCGGCAGTAATTTTAGGGCCAGCCAGACCGGGTCTTCGCCGCGCCGGGCGCGGTAGACCTCTGCCATGCCGCCCCGGCCCACCAGGTGCAGGTCGTGAAACTCGCCAAAGGTCTGGGCCGCTTCTCCGGCCGGGCGTACTACCGCCGCCGGACGCTGGTAATCGATTTCAATGCCATAGAAACGCCGGTCCACAAACCGCTGAATCCGGCTGCGCACCGGCTGGAAGACCGCCCCGAACACCGCCGCCGAGAGCACGCCGGTGAGCAGCATGCGGTTCTCATTGGCGGCCGAGATGCGGGTGAGGACGAACAGCGTGCCGCTGAAAATCAGCCCCAGCAGCAGCGTCAATGCCCCGTACACGCTGGCGCGCTGAATGACAATATCAATGTTCCACAACTTGTAGCGCAGAATCGAAATACCCAGGCTGATGCCTAACAGCATGCAAGATAAATAAATCAGGAAGGCGAGAATGACCCGCACCTGCAATTCCTGCAAGCCGGGTTCCAGGATGGGGAATACCAGCCGGCCGATGATGGTCAGGATGCCTGTCAGGGTAATGCTTGCCAACACCCATTTGATTTGCTGGCGTTCCTGCAAGTGAGAATGATTTTTGTAACGTTCCAGTAGCGAGGTCAGTACCGCCACCGCAAGGCCGACAATAAATACATTCGGCCACGGTTCGGGCAGGTTATAGAAATTCAGCCAACTGGCTCGAAAGATATAGGCCAGCGCCGTCAGCCCCAGCCATGCGCCCGCTACCCAACCTGCCCAGCGCTGCACCAGCCGCCCGGTAGGGAAGAAGAACCACACGACTGCCAGCGATTCGCCCAGCACCGCTACCAGGTCTGACAGCCAGGCGAAGTTCGGGAAAATGTAGAGGAAAGAATTTATGAGGCCCGGGTCAATGGCTGTGATTCCCAGAGTAACCAGCATGCCCGCAAACGCTAATTCAAAGAGGTTCTCCCGGCGCTGCCAGAAAACCAGCGCGCCCACAATGATCAGCGGCAAATTTTCAATCATGATGCCAATTGGCAGCGTAATGGCATAGAAGCGGTTGGTCAGCCCGTAATGGTTGAAGGCTTCTTCAGTCGCCTGGCAGTGCGGATTATCGCACGGCGCGCTCCAGCCCACATTCAGCCCGATGGCCGCCCCCACCAGCACAAAAATTGCCGCGGCGCACAACAGCGCCCAGCCCAGTTGCAATAGGCGCAACAGTACCGGGGAGAGTTGTGCGCGCGGCAATCCGTTGGTGGTGGATTCCATCCGGATATTTTACATGACTTGCGCGCCTACGCCGGGGGGATATTCTGATTCAGTTGAAAGAAATTTTCCGGGTCGTACTGGGCTTTCACCGCCGCCAGCCGCGCCCAGTGCGCCGGTGGGTAGGCATCCCGCACCCGTTCCGGGCCTTCGTCATTGATGAAGTTCACATAGGCGCTGTGGTCGCCCTGATTCAATGCCGTGGCAAAGGCTTTCAGCCAGTCGGCCTGGCGGGCCTGGTCTTCGGCGCCGTCATAAAACGCCGCCAGATTGACCATAATGCGCTGCTGGCGGTGGGCGTAGGCGGTCGCCTCGGCCGGTATCCGCGCCATCGCCCCGCCCAGCGGCCGCAGTTGGGCGGCCCGCAGGCTGGCATCCGAGGCGTTCAGGTGCTCCAAAATCAGCTCGGCCACCGCCCGGTCGCAGCGTTCAATGTGCAGGTTGGTACTGACCGCCGTGGGGTGGTAGTCGCCCTCCTCGGGCGGGAACATCTCGCTGTACTGCATCGGCCCCAGCAGGTCAGCCAGCGGTTCGGCCAGCGCCCGGAAGGGCGCCAGGGCGCGCTCGGCGGCTTCGCCTTCCCCGGCATACACCATCATCGCCATTACGATGACCTGCCCAACCAGCTCTTCCGGCAGGAAGGGCATCGGCGGGGCGGTCATGACATTGAGTATGCAGGACAATTCTTCCGGGGCCGCCTCGGCCGCCGCTATAAACCCGGCGATGATTTCCGGCGTGGCGGGTAGAAACAGGTAACCGCCCACGATGCCCGGCAGCGGGTGCAACCGGTACTTGAAGCGCGTCGCCACCCCAAAGTTGCCGCCGCCGCCCCGCAGCGCCCAGAACAACTCCGGGTGCTGCTCGGCATCCACCTGCAGGACCTCGCCCGCCGCCGTTACCAGTTCAACCGCCAGCAGGTTGTCAATCGTCAGGCCGTGTTTGCGCACCATGTAGCCCACCCCGCCCCCCAGCGTGATGCC
>CAZEQN010000211.1:0-4459 GCA_964514335.1 uncultured Anaerolineaceae bacterium | reverse complement strand
GAGGACGTGCGTGTGGTGTTCATCAAGCTCGCCGACCGGCTGCACAACATGCGCACGCTGGCGGCGTTGCCGGAGGAAAAGCAGCAGCGTATCGCGCGCGAGACCATGGATATCTTCGCGCCGCTCGCCAACCGCCTCGGCATCTGGCAGTTGAAATGGGAACTGGAAGACCTCTCGCTGCGCTACAGCGAGCCGGAAGCCTACAAGGAAATTGCCCGCAGCCTGGCCGAGCGGCGCAGCCAGCGCGAAACGCAGATGGCCCGCATCGTGGAGGAGTTGCATGAAATGCTGGCTGAAAACGGCATTCAGGCCGAAGTCTCCGGCCGCCCCAAGCACATTTACTCCATCTACAAGAAGATGTATCGCAAGGGGGTGGTGTTTGACCAGGTGCATGATGTGCGCGCCGTCCGGATTATCGTCAAAGACATCCCCACCTGTTACAGCGTGCTGGGGCTGATCCATGTGCATTGGCGGCCGATTCCCGGTGAGTTTGATGATTACATTGCCGTGCCCAAGGACAACTTCTACCAGTCTTTGCATACGGCGGTGATGTTTGAGGACAACAAGAATCTGGAAGTGCAAATCCGTACCACGGAAATGCACGAGAATGCTGAATATGGTATTGCCGCCCATTGGCGTTACAAAGAAGGTAAAACGCGGGATGCAGACTACGAACGGCGGGTGGTGTACCTGCGCCAGCTCACCGACTGGATCCAGGATGTGGATGATGCCGGCGAATTTGTGGACGGCCTGAAAACCGATGTCTTCGGCGACCGGGTGTATGCCTTCACGCCCGCTGGCGATATTATTGACCTGCCCGCCGGCGCCACCCCAATTGACTTTGCCTACCATGTCCATACCGAGGTCGGTCACCGCTGCCGGGGCGCCAAGGTGAATGGCAAGCTCGTCTCGCTCGATACGGCCCTGGTGACCGGCGACAAGGTGGAAATTCTGACGGCCAAGCGCGGCGGCCCCAGCCGCGATTGGCTGAATGTGCATCTGGGGCTGGTGCGCACCAACCGGGCGCGGGCCAAGGTGCGCTACTGGTTTAAGCGTCAGGACATCGAACAAAATATCAGCCACGGCAAGGCGCAACTGGAACGCGAATTGCGGCGGCTGGGCATTGGCGAAGTCAACCTGGATAAGCTGGCGCGCGACTTCAACCGCAACGCCGCCGATGACCTGTACCTTGCGATTGGCATCGGAGATGTCAGTTTGAGCCGGGTGGTCAACCATCTGACCCTGACTGAAAAAAGCAAGAAAGACTTTGACGAGCTGCCGCCCTTCCTGCGGGATACCGGCGTTACCGATACGGTGACCTACGGCGGCGAAGGCGTGGTGGTGCAGGGCTTGAAAGGCCTGCTTTCCACGATGGCAAAGTGCTGCAACCCGGCCCCGGGGGATGAGATTGTCGGTTACATCACGCGCGGGCGCGGGGCCACCATTCATCGCAAGGACTGCCCGAATGCGCTGCGCGCCCGCGACCGGGAGCGGCTGGTACGCGTGACCTGGGGCGAGACTCAAACGACCTACCCGGTGGCGGTGCGCCTGCAAGCCTATGACCGCGACGGCCTGTTGCGGGATGTTTCTACCATCATCGCCGAAGAAAATATCAACATGAGTCAGGTGAAAATCGATGTCAAGCAAAACCGGGCAGTGTTTGACATGACTCTGGATGTGGCGAATATCAACCAGTTGAGCCGGGTGCTGGCGAAACTGGAAGGCTTGCCGAATGTCATGGAGGCCCGGCGCCTGCGGCCCGGGTAATGGAGGACGCTGGTGCTGGAAATACAGGAAGCGCAGGCGCGCCTGCGGGCGGGCCTGACGCCCGCAGCAGAGAAAGAACGTATTCCGTTGACCGAGGCCGCCGGGCGGGTACTGGCAGAGGCGGTGGCCGCGCCGCTGGACCACCCGCCGTTTGACAATTCCAGCATGGATGGCTTTGCCGTGCGGGCGGCGGAACTATCCGCGGCCGGGCCGCAAACGCCGGTGCGCCTGCGGGTGGTGGGTGAGGCCGCGGCTGGCGGCGCGGCCGGGCCGCGCGTGGAAACCGGCACAGCCGTGCGAATCATGACCGGCGCGCCGCTGCCGGATGGCGCGGATGCGGTTGTGCCGGTGGAAGCCACGGATGCGGGTGGGCGCGGCGCAGCCGACCTGCCGGATGAGGTGGGGATTTTGCAGGCGGTGGCCGCCGGGGCCTATGTGCGGCGGCGGGGCGAAGACCTGGCGGCCGGGGCGCTGGCCTTGCCGGTTGGGCGGCGGTTGCGGCCGCAGGACATCGGCGCATTGGCGATGCTGGGGCAGGCCACGGTGGCCGTCTGGCGGCGGCCGCGGGTGGCGGTTTTCTCCACTGGCGATGAACTGATGCCAGTCGCTGAAAAATTGGGTGACGGCAAAATTCATGACAGCAATTCGCTGATGCTGGCGGCGCTGGTGGAAAGCTGTGGGGCCGAGGCGCTGCGGCTGGCAGCCGCCAGCGATGATGAAGCTGCGATTGCCGCCCGGCTGGAGGAAGCCCGCGCCCTGGGGGCTGACCTGATTCTGTCCTCGGCGGGGGTCAGCGTGGGGGCCTATGATTTTGTGCGCCCGGCGCTGGAGCGGGATGGGGCGCTGGATTTCTGGCGGGTCAATATGCGGCCGGGCAAACCGCTGACCTTTGGGCACACCCGTGGCACGCCGTTTGTGGGGTTGCCGGGCAACCCGGTTTCGGCTTTTGTGGGCTTTGAGGTTTTTCTGCGGCCGGCCCTGCATTTTCTGGGGGGCGAGCCGGGCTGGCAACGGCTGGCGATTACCGCCCGGCTGGGCGAGGACGTAGAATCGGATGGGCGCGCCACCTACCTGCGCGGCTGGCTGGCGGAGGATGGCGCGCAGGGCTACAGCGTGCGGCTGACCGGCCACCAGGGCTCTGGCAATCTGTTTGGTCTGACCCAGTCCAATGCGCTGGTGGCGCTGCCAGCTGGGGTAAAATCCAAACAGGTTGGCGAGCCGGTAGTGGTGTGGCCGCTGACGGAATGAGAACCAGGCCAGAGAGGGCCCTAACGATGACATTGAAGACCATGAAGCGGGTGGCGTACGGGTTGGCAGGAATCGGGTTGCTGGATTCGATTTACCTGACGTGGATTAAACTTAGCAACAATGAAATCTATTGCGCCGGTATTGGCGACTGCGATGTGGTCAATTCCAGCCCGTATGCGGAGATTGCCGGAATACCAATTGCCCTGTTTGGGGCGGCGGCCTACGCCGTGCTGCTCGGCCTGATTGCACTGGATGGCAAGCCCGGGTTTCTGGGGCAAAATGCTGGCCTGATGATTTTCGGAATCACCCTTGCGGGAACGCTGTATTCAGCGTATCTTACATATATTGAAATCGTTGTATTAAAAGCCATCTGCCCTTTCTGTGTGGTCTCGGCGGTGGCAATGGTTGGGCTGTTTGGGCTGGCGGTGTGGCGGCTGGTGGCCATGCGCCTGACTGACTGAATTTTACGAAAGGAGCAGGACATGCCGCGTTTGCGTTGTTTTTATGAAGACTGTATTCATCTGGATAAGGGGTTTTGTGGCGCGCCGCTGGTGGAACTGGACCCGGACGATGGCTGCCTGACCTTCTCTGATGACCCGGCCGATTTGGTGGAAGCGGCCGAAACGCCGGAAGTAGAAGACGAGCTGGAAGAATCCTGGGACGATGAGGGCTTCGAAGAATTGGAAGACCTCGACCTGGAAGACGAGGACTACTAGGGGGGCAGGCAGGGGGAGCCGGAACAGGCCGGGCAGAATTCTGAAAGCGCCAGCCATAAGTTGCGCTAAATTTTTCCAATTGCAATACAAACAGTGCATGTATAATCATCCTGTTGCAGAAGCGAATGCCCTGCGGCGCTAATTTTCTTATCCCACCGGATTATTTTGGACCTTTCTTATGGACGCTGGCACAAAACAAGAATTGCAACGCGCGTATGCCTATCTGAAAGCGGGCGATCGTAAGTCCGCCAGCCAGATTCTGGTCAATGTATTGAAGACCAGCCCGGACAGCGAGCAGGGCTGGCTGATGTTGAGCCTGGCGGTGGATGACTCCAAGCGCCAGATTTACGCCCTGCAACAGGTGTTGCGGCTGAACCCGGACAATGACAAGGCGCGGGAGCGCCTCTCCAAGCTGGGCGGCGCGGCGCCCGCCCCGGCCCGGCCAACGGCTGCGGCTGCGCCAGCAAAATTCACCTATGATTCAGAAGAGGCGGAAGACGCACCCTTTGCGGCCAGCGGCGAGGACGATTTGCTGACTGCGCGCCTGTTTGGTGACAGCCCCGCCCCCAGCGCGGGCGGGTTCAGCAGCGGGCCGGCGGCCAGCGTCGCCGGCGGCTTTGACTACGCCGATACGGATGACGACGACCGGCCGTTTGAAGAAGAAGCCCCGGCCGCTGCCCCTAAAAAGACGCGGGCGCGCCGCGAGCGGGCGGCCGGCGGCGGGCGGC
>CAZEQN010000210.1:0-4460 GCA_964514335.1 uncultured Anaerolineaceae bacterium | reverse complement strand
AGGTAAACAGGTAAACAGGTAGACAGGTAGACAGGTAAACAAGTAAACAAGTAAACAACTAAACAAGTAAACAAGTAAACAAGGTATCAGTGAGAAGGAGAAAAGCAGTAATTGGTAAATAGTAAGTGGTAATTGCTCTGGTGCAAAGTGTCCTGATATTTCACCCCCTGTCACCCTGAGCGCAGCGAAGGGTCGCGAGTCGGGATTGTTATCAAGCCAGACTGTATGTAAACAGATAAACAGGTAAACAGGTAGACATGGGGAATGCTTGAATGGCGGAAAACCGTGTAGCAGCCAGCGATTGTTAAAAGTATGTGGAAATCAGGGCAGGCGGGCGGCGTTTTCGGCCAGCGGGCGGATGCGGGCGCGCAGGTCTTCCACCATGGCGGCGGTGTTGGCGGGGCCATCGCCGAGGGTGGCGCGCTGGTGCTTGGTGTGCGCCAGTTCGGTGCAGAGCTGGTAGAACTGGCGCGTGGCGCGGTAGCGGCCCTGGGCCAGCCCGTTGAGCAGGGCGGCAAAGCGCCGCTTGGCCGAGGCCGCCACCGCGTACTGGGCTTGACTGATCAGGCCGCTGGCGACTTCTTCCTGCAACTGGGTACGAATCCACACCCGCTCGCGCCACAGGGCGTATTGGATGATGGCGAACATGAACAGCCAGCCGAACCAGTCAATGGCGAACAGCGCCAGCAGGCCCTCGCCGCCGGTCAGCAGGCCAGCGAGGGTGTTATGCAGGGAGTGGGTGAAGACTGCCAGCGCAAAGCCCAGCAGCGGCGCGCCGAGTTTGACCAGCCCGTTGCGGCTCAAGCGGGCGGCGGCCAGGCCCACCCCGAAAAAGGCGGTATAGAACGGATGGTTCCAGGGGCCGAGGATGACCCGCAGGACGAACACAATCCAGAAGCCTTCCAGGCCATCTTCCAGAAAGCCGCGCTCATAGATGTACAGCACGTTTTCGGTGGCGGCAAAGCCGAGGGCGACGATGCCGGCATACACGATGCCATCCATGAGCGAGTCAAATTCTCTGCGGAAGATGAAGAACACCAGCAGGACGGCCAGGGCTTTGAGGGTTTCTTCGCTCAACGGAGCGATGAGCGAGCCAACCGCCAGGTCGGCGGCCATTTCGGATTCGGTAATGATGTACACGCCCACGCCAAAGATGGTATTGACGATGTAGGCGCCGCCAGCCGCCACGACCGCGCCCCAGAGAAATACGCCGCCCAGCAAGCGTTTGGGTTCTTTTTCGTAGTGGTCAAGCCAGTACACCCACCAGGCATAGAAGAAGGCGGGGATGAAGCTGACGAGGACGGCGGCCAGAAACATGCGGTTATTTTCTCACAGGTTGGGGGTGTTTCTGTTTTCCAGTGAGGATGTGGAAATGCAAAGAGGGTCGGGATTCCGGAGTTGGCTGCGCCAACTCTTGCGCTCCCTTCGACTTTGCTCAGGGCAAGCGGAATGACAAGATAGGGCGAAGCATGCTTCGCCCCTACGGATTATAGAAGTCGAAGTTGTCTGTACGAGGCGCGGGATTGGAGAGGCAACGCCCACAAGGGGCTAGGCTACGGATTATGTAAGGCGAGGACGCGTCAATAATCAGATTACGGGTTGGTTTCAGGGGTGGGTGCGGGTTTGAATTCGAGGGCGGTGCGGTGCAGGAGGGCGCGCAGCGGGTCGAGGCCGAGCACGGTGAGGACATCATCCGGGCGGGCGGTGCGGCCTTCGCCCTGGCTCAAGTGCAGTTCCAGGCGCTGGCGGCCGCGCTCATCCGGCGGCAGGACGGCCAGGCCAAAGACGAGGGCGCGCAGGTCGTAGGTGCGGGTGCGGCCTTTGCGGGTCTTCTGGCGCAGGATTTCCGGCTGGGCGAGGAAGTCGGCGACGCGTTTTTCAAGGTCGTCGGCCGGGTCGAGCAGGGTGGCGGTGAAGCGGGCGGCCTGCACCAGATTGGGCAGTTTTTCGCCGCCGTTCTCCACGACATCCGCGGAGTGAAAGAGGATGCCGGGCGGGGCGGCCGCCTGCAGGGCGGCCAGCAGGTCATCGGCCGGTACGTCTTCCTTCATCACGCAGTCCAGCCATTCATCATCGCTGGTGATGCCGAGCGAGAGCGCATCCGCCAGCACCAGTTTGGGGTGCGGGTTGAAGCCCTCGGAGTAGGCCAGCGGCAGGTTGGCGCGGCGCATGGTGCGCTCCAGCGTGCTGTGGAGGTCCAGGTTGCCGGTGAAGCGCATGGCCTCGGTTTTGGAGAAGCGGATGCGGTATCTCATGCGGAAGGGGTCAACGAGTGGATCAGGGCTGGGTCAATGCGGGCTGGCGTACACTCACGCAACTCGCGAGTGGGTTGGATGTTTTCCGTTGCCTCGTTGCCTCGTTACCCGACCTGTATATCTTCCATGGAAATCGTGGCGGCGGCTTTGCGGGCGGCGTGGGGCTTGACTTCCGGGCATTGCCACACTTCGCCGGGGTTTTCCATGCGCATCTTGGTGAAGGTCGGCAGGATGCCGCAGGCGAAACAGCGTTCGCGGCAGTCCACGCGGGTCTGGCCGCGCTTGGACCACAGGTAGTCTTCGGTGAGGAATTTCTTGCGCACAGTGGAGTCGATGTGGTCCCAGGGGAAGGTTTCGTCAATCAGGCGCGGGCGGTGGGTGTAGAAGGCCGGGTCGAGGCCGGCCTGGGCGTAGGCTTTGAGCCAGAGGTCATAGTCAAAGTGTTCGCCCCAGGCATCGAATTTGGCGCCCATCTGCCAGGCCATGTAGATGACATCCGCCAGGCGGCGGTCGCCGCGTGAGAGGGCGGCTTCCAGCATGGTTTCGTCGGGGTTGTTCCAGTTCAGTTTGAGGCCCTTGCCGCCGATTTCGCGCTTGAGCAGTTCCTGCTTGGCGAGAATCTGGTCGCGCGTATCGCAGGGCGACCACTGGAAGGGTGTGTGGGGCTTGGGGATGAAGGTGCTGACGCCAGCGGTGACATGGGCCTTGTAGCCGATGGCTTTGCGGCCTTCGGCCAGCACGGCTTTGCACAGGTCGGCGATGGCCTGGACATCCTCGAGGGTTTCTTCGGGGTGGCCGATCATGAAATAGAGCTTGAGGTTGGTCCAGCCGCGCGAGTAGATTTCGCGGGCGGTTTCCAGCAGTTGCTCGGTCTTGACCGGCTTGTTGATGATTTCGCGCATGCGCTCGGTGGCGGCCTCGGGGGCGAGGGTGAAGCCGCTGCGGCGGGTGTTCTGGAGTTCGTCCATTAAGTCCACCGAGACGGTTTCGATGCGCAGGGAGGGCAGCGAGATGGAGAGGGCGCGCTCGCCGAAGCGGCGGCTGACTTCTTTCACCAAATCCACCACATAGGTATAGTCCGAGGAGGAGAGCGAGAGCAGGCCGACTTCTTCAAAGCCGGTTTGGGCCATGGCTTCCTCGATGGCGTCCACGACTTCCTGCACCGGGCGCTCGCGCACCGGGCGGGTGATCATGCCGGCCTGGCAAAAGCGGCAGCCGCGCGTGCAGCCGCGCATGATTTCAATCGGGATGCGGTTGTGGACGGTGTCAATGTAGGGCACGACGAGGCGGGTAGTCGGCGGCGGCAACTGGGCCATGATGCGCTTGACGACCGGGTAGTTGGCCTTTTCGTATTTCTTTTCGGTGTAGGCCAGCGTGCCGTCTGCTTCGTAGTGGGCTTCATATAAGGAGGGGACGTACAGGCCCCACACTTCGGAGAGGCGTTCGAGCAGGCGCTGGCGCGGTTCGCCGGCGGCTTTCCATTCCTGCTGGACGCGGATGACATCCATGATGGCTTCTTCGCCTTCGCCGACCACGAACACATCAATGAAGGCGTGCATCGGCTCGGGGTTCATCGTGCTGTGGCCGCCCGCCACCACCAGCGGGTGGGTTTCGTCGCGCTCGGCGGCGAGGACGGGGATGCCGCCCAAATCCAGCAGGTTGAGGGTGTTGGTGTACAGGCTTTCGTAGGGCAGGGAGATGCCGAGGATGTCGAACTCGACCAGAGCGTGTTTGGTCTCGAGCGAGTAGAGTGGCAGGTCATGCTGGCGCAGCAGGGCTTCCATATCGCTCCACGGGTTGTAGACGCGCTCGGCGAGGGCATCCGGCCGCTGGTTAATCAGGTCGTAGAGAATCATCAGGCCGTTGTTGGACATGCCGATGTCGTAGATATCGGGGAAGGCGAGGGCGACCTTGGTGGGGATGGCGGCCCAGTCTTTGACGACCTGGTTGAGTTCGCCGCCGGTGTAGCGGCCGGGTTTCTGGACGAGGGGCAGGAGGGGATGCAGCCGGTCCTGGATTTCGACAGGGGAGAGGGTCATTTTCGGGTTACCTTTCGGCCGCGGTGGGCTGCGGCGAGGTCGGGGGTTCGAACCCCGGCGGGTTTATGAAGGGAAATTATAACGCGGTTGGGGCGGGAAAATTGGGGATTGGGGATTGTTTTCCAGTGAGCCGGTCTGAAAGAAGGGTGGTGGCCGCGATCCCTCG
>CAZEQN010000209.1:0-4475 GCA_964514335.1 uncultured Anaerolineaceae bacterium | reverse complement strand
TTCAAATGTCTCTTTGCGTTCGGGGTGTTCGGTCAGGGCGGGTTGGAGGGTTTCTGCGGTCCAGCGGGCTTTGTCGTCTTTCAGAGTCATCGGGGTTCCATGCCTGGCGAAGGTTTTTATTGAGTATACCCGATGGGCGGACTGCAAAAGAAGACCGCACAGAGGTTTGACAAGCCCTGTACGGCATGGGATAATACAGGCGGTATTGCCAGAAGAATGGCAACAGCACCCGTGTACCAATCGAGGTTAACAAGCGACGATCAAACGAAGTCCCTATCTCTTGTGAAATCTGTGGCCCGGCGTGCATGTGTGAACCGCCGGTTTTTTGTTTGTATCAGGAGAACATAACGTATGGCAAAAGAAGAAGACAAGATCAAAGTTGAAGGCGTGGTGATTGAAGCCCTGCCAGCCACCCAATTCAAGGTCAAACTGGACAACGACCATGAAGTGCTGGCGTACCTGGCGGGCAAGATGCGCCGCCACTACATCCGAATTCTGCTGGGCGACCGGGTGACGCTGGAAATGTCGCCGTATGACCTTTCACGCGGCCGCATCGTGTACCGCTACAACAAACGCACCGGCCGACCCGACGAACTGGAATAGGCCTCACCCTATTTTTGTGAATTCATTCGCCCCTGCGCCGCAGGGGCTTTGTGTTTAAGGCAACTTGAGTACCTGGCCGGGGTAAATGGTGTACGGCCAGCCGATGTTGTTGAGGGTGGCCAATTCCTGCCAGGTGGTGCCAAAGGTGCGCGCCAGAGCCACCAGATAATCGCCCCGCACCACGGTATAGGTTTCGCCGCTGGGGGGCGGGGGCGCCTGGGTAGGTTGCGGGGCAGGCTGTCCGCCGCCGCCGGCTGTGCCACCGCCGGGCAGCTTAAGCACCTGCCCGGGATAGAGGACGTAAGGCGGGAAAAGGCCGTTCAGGCTGGCGATGTCCAGCCAGTTGAGGCCGAGTTTGCGGGCAATCGCCATCAGGTGTTCGCCGAGCTGGACGGTGTAGTTACCGCCGCTGTTGCCGCTATCCCCGCCAGAGTCGCTGGAAGGCGCAGGGGTTTTGGTGGGTTTGGGCGTGGGGGCCGGTTCGGGCGGGCTGTCATTGTCATCCTCCCCGCCCCCCTGCGTGCCGGTCTGCAATTTCTGGCCGGCGTAGATGGTGTAGGGCCAGACGATATTGTTGATGGCGGCCAATTGCTGCCAGGTGATGCCATAGCGGGCGGCGATTTTGGTGAGGTAGTCGCCCGGCTGGACGGTGTAGGTCGTGCCGCCGCCGGTATTGGTATTGTTTTCTGCGGGCGGTGGGCTGGAAGAATCATCGCCACCGGAATCACTATCACCGCCATTTACGGTGACGGCCATGTTGCCGAGCACGCCCCACGAAGCGCGGAAATTACCCACGCTGTAGGTCTGGGTGTTGCCGCTGCCAGAATCCACCAGCGTGACATTGTTTTCATCGTAGCCAATCAGGATCATGGTGTGTTCGTAGGGGGCCACGAGTACGACCGACCCGTCTTTGGCGGTGTAGTTCTGGGCGGTGCCCGACCACACAATGCCAACCACCCAGACGATGACCGGCCGCCCAGCGGCGATTTCTGCGCGCAGGTCGGCCCAGCTTAAGCCGTAGCGGGCTTCGGCGGCGATGCCATACTGACGTAACAGTTTGGCTACCGGCCGGGCGTGTACGCCATAGGGTTGAGGCGGGACCTGGCCCCAGGCGCCGTAAACATCCCCCACGAAGCCCTTGTCCGGGTTATCCGATTTGGGTAAGTTATTGAAGAAGGCCGATTCGGAGATGCTCACGCCCCAGAAAGCGGCTAAGTCAACGGCCGAGCGCGACTCACAGGAGAGGGGATAGCTCTGTTTGTGCCCGACGACGCCAGACACATAGGCCGAAGCGGGCAGGCCCGCCGGCGCGGCCGGGGTGGCGGCGGGCGCGCCAAGGCTGAACGCAAAGACGGCCAGTAAAAAGAATGTTCTCAATCGCATAAAACCTCTGCCTTGAATTTTAGCCCGAACAGCGGCCAGCACCCATCCATCTTTGGAGTGAATTTCACGGCTATAATCGCGGCCATGTCCTCTGCTCTGATTGCCGAAACAAAAGCCGCCTTTGGGCTGATGCTCACGCCTGCCCAGGCCGAAGCCTGCGAGCGCTATGCGGCCCTGCTAACTGAATGGAACGAACGGGTCAACCTGACCGCCATCCGCGCCCCAGAAGAAGTGCGCCGCAAGCATTTTCTGGATTCTTTCTCCTGCGTGCAGGCCTTTTCGAAGCCGCCCGAAAGCCTGGTGGATGTTGGCAGCGGGGCGGGTTTTCCCGGGCTGGCGCTCAAAATCCTGTATCCGGACCTGCGCCTGACGCTGGTGGAATCAGTTGGCAAGAAAGCCAAATTCATGGAACTGGTTGTGCAAGAGTTGGGCCTGAAGAATGTGACCGTGCTGGCGAAGCGGGCCGAGGAAGTGGGGCAGGACCGCGCCCACCGGGCGGCCTATGAATGGGCGGTGGGGCGGGCGGTGGCGCAACTGCCGGTACTGGCCGAGTACCTGCTGCCGCTGGCAAAGGTTGGGGGTGGTATGCTGGCGCAGAAGGGCAGCAGCGCGGCGCAAGAAGCGCAGGCTGCCGGACGGGCGATTCAGATTCTGGGGGGCGGGCCGCCGCGGATTGAGGCGGTATCTATTCCGGGGCTGGCGGATGAACGCTATTTGGTGATTTCAGAGAAGGTGCGGGCTACGCCAGCGCAATACCCACGCCTGCCGGGTACGCCAGGCAAAAAACCGCTGTAAGAAGAGTCAGGGGGCGCGCACAAAGCCGCTATCATAGGCCCGGCCGATGAGATAAAAAATGGGGCCGATGAGCAGGCTTAAATAGACGACGACATTGATAAACATCGTATTGGGTAGCACATGGATGACAATCAGCAAGGGGCCGAGAACCGCAAAAATACTCATCACCTTGCCGATGAATTTCAAGCGGTAGAGGTGTGGATGAATCCAGCGCCGAAAGGTAAGGAACTTGCGTTCCAAGGGGGAGAGTTCGATATCATACATGGCAGATCATCCGGCGGTATTTTAATCGCATTTCAGGATGGTGGTGCATTTTCTAAGTCTGGATTCATTTCATAAATACTCCCCGGCGCGCAACTTGCACCCGGCCTTATACCGGATATGTCATGAAATCCGGATACTGGGCAGGACACTGCCCGGACTATAATACCCGTGACTCACCCCGCAGCGAGGAGACAGCATGCGGCACACGCCCTACAAATTAATACCTGTGCTGGCGGCCCTGCTGGCGGCCAGCGTGGCTTGCCAGCTCCCCGGCAGCGCGGCCCCGGCAGCGCCCACCGCGCCCGCCAGCGGGCCGGTTGGCACGCCAACCATGAACCTGACGCTGACGGCGGTCTTCGCCAATTCAGCCACGCCGATCCCCAGCGGCACACCTGCCCCACCGACCGCCACTGCCCAGCCGGATGCGGCCGCGGCAACCCCAACCATCCTGGCGATAACAGCGCCAACGTTGACCCCCGCCCAGGCGGGCGGCGGGCAGGGCACACCCAGCGTATTGCAGCCGGAAACGAACATCACGCCGATTGTGCTGGATTTCGGTCCGACTGCCACGCCGGCCGAGGATGAAGAAACGCCGGAAGACACCGGCCGCCCCGGCCCGGCAGTAGAGGCCGCCTACCTGACGAAAGCGCCACGCATAGATGGTAATTTAAGCGATTTTAGCACGCCGGTCTACCTGCTGAATACCGCTGTGTTTGGCAACGGGTTTACTTCCGGCGATGGGGATATCTCCGGGCAGGCCCGCTTTGGCTGGGATGGTACTTTTCTGTATATCGGGGTGCGAGTGATAGACAATAAATTTGTGCAGACTGCTACGGCCGCTCAACTGTGGCGCGGCGACAGCCTGGAATTGCTGCTGGATGCTGACCTGACAGGCGATTTTGAGCGCACCCTGATTGATGCCGATGACTATCAACTGGGTCTTTCGCCGGGCGACCTGTTGCTGGGCAACACGCCGGAAGCTTTTCTATGGGCGCCGCGCGGCCAGGTGGGCGTACCAGCCGGGGTGCAGATTGCGGCCGCCCTGACGGCCGATGGCTACCAGATGGAAATCGCGGTTCCCTGGGCGCTGTTTGGCCTGCAACCGGACGGCGGAGAAGCCTATGGCTTTCTGCTCTCACTTTCAGACAATGATGACCCCTCCACGCCGCGCCAGCAAACCGTGGTGTCCTTTGCACCGGGCCGCGCCCTGCATGACCCCACCACCTGGCGCACGCTGATTTTACTGGCCCCCTAACCCTGATAAAAATTCTTAGAGGCGGATGAATCCGGCCGGAGGGGCTTTTCACCGGAGTAGAATCGGGTATATAATTCCGGCTGTTATGCCAAAATCCGGCTGCCTGTTGGGCGGCGTTTCCACCCGTTGCTTGCCTTTCCCGCGGATTTGGGGAAGGTGAGTATTTTTTTGCCCG
>CAZEQN010000208.1:0-4480 GCA_964514335.1 uncultured Anaerolineaceae bacterium | reverse complement strand
GTCAGGCGGGCCGGGGTTTCCTTGAGTTCAATGTTGAGAATGAGGTCCTGCCCGAAGGCCAGCGCTTCGGCCAAAGTCGGGATGCGCTCACCGGCGTAGGCGGCATCGCACCAGCCACCGGCATCCAACTGGCGCAGGTCAGCCAGGGGCAGGTCGCGCACCCGGCCGCGGCCGTTGGTGGTGCGGTTCAGGGTGTCATCATGGAAAACGACGATGTGACCATCGGCGGTCAGGCGGATGTCAAATTCAATCGCGTCGGCGCCCTGCGAGTGGGCCAGCCGGAAGGCGGCCAGAGTGTTTTCAGGGGCGTAGGCGCTGGCGCCACGATGGGCGACCACCGCCGGGCGCGGCAGCCGGGCAAGCGGGTTCACAGGTCCACAAAGTAGGCGCTCGCCGCCCGGTCCAGCAGGTCGCGGTCCATGGTGGGTTGCACGCCGAGGTAGGCGGAGATGTCCAGAATCTGGTCGCAGATGTCGCGTGGGTGCGAGGCGCGCAGTTTGCGGTTGTGCTTGATGTACCACTCCTGCAACAGGTAAGCCAGGCCCTGGTCGCTGTACTGCACGTTTTTGCCCTGCGAAACCCGCTTGAAGATTTCGCGGAATTCTTCGTAGGTCGGGTCGCCGATTTCAATTTTGTGGCGCAGGCGGCGCAGGAAGGCTTCATCCACCAGATCTTTGGGCGGCAGGTTGGTGGAGAAAATGACCAGCACGTCAAACGGCACTTCGATTTTGCGGCCGGTGTGCAGGGTGAGGAAGTCCACCCGGTTTTCCAGCGGCACAATCCAGCGGTTGAGCAGGTCGCGCGGGCGCACCTGCTGGCGGCCAAAGTCGTCAATCAGCAGGATGCCGCCGGTGGCCTTGACCTGAAACGGCGCTTCGTAGAATTTGTTGGTGTCGTCAAAGACGAGGTCGAGGCCTTCCAGAGTGAGCTCGCCGCCGACGATGATGAAGGGGCGTTTGATGCGCACCCAGCGCGGGTCGCGCCGGCTGCCGGCCCGCAGGCTGCCGGTGCCGCTGCCGGTGGCGTCTTCATCCGGGGCGCGGTCATGGTTGACGTTGTCGTACAGTTTGACCACCTGCCCATCGACATAGATGGCGAAGGGGATGTACATAGCATCCGCGCCCATCAGTTGGCCGATGGCGCGGGCGATGGAGGTCTTGCCGTTGCCGGGCGGGCCGTACATGAAGAGCGAGGTGCCGGAATTGACCGCCGGGCCAATCTGGTGGAAGGTCTTTTGATTGAGGATGATGTCGTTGAGGGCCTGGCGCATGACGCGGGCGGTGACCGTGGCGCGGCTGCGGCCCTGCTTGTGCATGGCGGTGATGTAGACATCAATCGGCACGGGGGCCGGGCCAGCGTACTGGCTGCGTTCCAGGGCTTCACGGGCGCGGTCAATGCCGGCGCTGGTGATGGCGTAGGTGTAGGCGCCTTCGCCAAGGCCGCCCATCTGCGAGGAGCGCACTTCCACCAGTTTGTCGCGCTTGAGCGACTCCATGATGACATCCACCACGCCGGCAAAGGGCAGGGCGATTTCCTCGGCGATTTTGAAACCGCTAAGGTAGCCGCCGAAGTACAGGATTTTTAACGTCAAATCCTGCAGCCACAACAGCGAGATGCCGGTGTCTTCGACTTTGGTGATTGCGCCGGGCACAAATTGAGATGCGCCCACCGGGCTGCCATGTCCGGACATGCCTTCCTCCTGCCCTGGGCGGGCCAGCCGCCAACAGGTTAAGCGATTATAGCATGCGGGTTGTTTTTGGCCGCCGCGGGGCGGGTGGGAATTTGGGGGTGTCAGGCAAGGAAGGCAACCTCCCGAACGGCGGACAGTGGTTTCAGTCCCAGCAAAGAAACCTTACGCACGGCACAGCCGGAATTCCTCGCTGCGCTCGGAATGACAAGTAGCCTCCTCCCCTCTCCCATTCATGGGAGAGGGGTCGCGGGTGAGGGCGGGATTTTCATTGCGAGCCCGTAGAGCGAAGTAATCTAAGGGTGGGTAGACTAACTGCCTCCGCAGGAGACCTTTAACGCGGCATGGTCGGGATTCCTCGCTGCGCTCGGAATGACAAGCAGCCTCCTCCCCTCCCCCAGAATTGGGAGAGGGCCCGGGGGAGAGGGCATGGCCTGCGTGATATAATCCGCCGTTATGAAATTAAGCGTGCTGATTCCGGTCTATAACGAGAAAAACACCCTGCGCGAAATCGTCAAACGCGTGCTGGCGGTGAACCTGGCGAGCGAAATCATCCTGGTGGACGACGGCTCCACGGATGGCACGCGCGAGTTCTACCCCGAACTGGAAAAACTGCCCGGCGTGCGGGTTATCCTGCACGAAAAGAATCAGGGCAAGGGCGCGGCGGTGCGCACCGCCATTCAGGCCGCCACCGGCGAGGTCCTGCTGATTCAGGATGCCGACCTGGAATACGACCCGCGCGAGTACCCCAACCTGCTTAAGCCGCTGGAAGAGGGCCTGGCGGATGTGGTCTACGGCTCGCGCTTTCTGGGCGCCGCCCGCCGGCCGATCCTGTTCTGGAACATGGTCGCCAACAAAATCCTGACCTTCATCACCAACATCCTGTACAACAACATCCTGACCGATATGGAAACCGGCTACAAAGTTTTTCGCCGCGAAGTGGTGCAGGACATGAAAATCCATGCCAAACGCTTTGACTTTGAACCCGAGTTCACCGCCAAACTGCTCAAGCGCAAGGTGCGCATCTACGAAGTGCCGATTGTCTTCAACCCGCGCGACTACAGCGAGGGCAAGAAAATTGGCGTGTGGGACGGCGTGGAAGCCCTGTGGACGCTGATTAAGTACCGCTTTGTAGACTGAACTACCCCCCTTTTTCCATGAATCTATTTCAAGCCATCCTTCTGGGGATCCTGCAGGGCCTGACTGAATTCCTGCCGATTTCCAGTTCCGGCCATCTGGTGCTGGCCGCCCACCTGCTGGGCTGGCACCTGCCGCCGGAGCAGGCCTTCATCTTTGATACGCTGGTGCAACTCGGCACGCTGGCGGCGGTCATCGGCTATTTCTGGCGCGATTTGTGGGGCATCACGCGGGCCACCCTCACCAGCCTGTGGAACCCCAGCCGCTGGTCTCTGCCGGAGGTGCGCCTGGGCGTGTTCCTGATACTCGCAACCATCCCCGCCGGTCTGGCGGCCCTGCTGCTGGAGGACCAAATCGAAGCCGCCTTCAGCAGCCTGCGCGCCACCGGCGGCTTTATGCTGCTCACCGCCGGGCTGCTGTGGCTGGGCGAACGGCTCGGCCAGCGCGTGCGGGCCCTGGAAACGCTGACCTGGCGAGATAGCGTCATCATCGGCTTGTTTCAGGCGCTGGCGTTGTTCCCCGGCCTGTCGCGCTCCGGGGCGACCATCACCGGCGGGCTGGTGCGCGGGCTGGAACGCCCGGCGGCGGCGCGCTTCTCGTTCCTGATGTCGGTGCCGGTCATGCTGGCGGCCGGGCTGTACAAGGGGCGCGACCTGCTGGCCCTGCCAGATGTGGCCGCCCTGGGGGCGCCGCTGCTGGCCGGGGCGCTGGCGGCGGCGGTGGTCGGTTACCTGACGATTCGCTGGCTGCTGGGCTATGTGGCGCGCCACTCGATGCGCGGCTTTGCCGTGTACCTGGTGGCGGCCGGGCTGCTGGCCCTGCTGCTGCCCCTGCCATGAAACTCCGCCGACTGACTTTCTTGCTGCTGACATTGTGGCTGGCGGCCTGCGCCGCCCCGCCCGCGCCGGAAGCGCCGGCCTGGCTGGAAATTGGCCGCACGCCGGCCCTGCGGCCGCTCAACCCGGCCCTGGAAGCCTGCGCCGCCACGGTGGGCGTGTTGCCGGCCATCCTCGACCGCCTGCCGATTCAAATGCAAGACTCTGATATTGACCTCTTCGTGCGCTTCGGCCTGGAGCCGGACTGGCCCGGCCCGGCCTACCCGCTGGGCGAAGCCACGCTGGTACTGGCGCTGCACCCGGATAACCCGCTGCGCAGCCTGACCGAAGCCGAAATCGGGCAGATTTTCAGCGGGGCGATTGAGAACTGGCGCGCGCTGGGCGGCGAGCCGCTGGGCATTCAGCCCTGGGCGCTGGGGGATGGCGGCGACCTGCAGACCCTGCTGGCCGAGACGGTACTGGCCGGGCAACTGCCGCGGCCGGAGACCCGTTTGGCGGCCAGCGTGGAGCAGATGATCGAAGCGGTTGGGGCCGACCCGGCCGCGGCCGCGCTTTTGCCCGCCGCCTGGCTGCCGGCCGACTACAACAGCATCCCGCTCACCGCCCGACTGCCGATTTTTGCGCACAGCCGCACCGAGCCGCAGGGCGCGGCGGCCGCCTGGCTGGCCTGCCTGCAAAGCCCGGACGGGCAGGCCGCGATTCAGGCGGCGTTTCCGTAAGCCATCTAGCGATAGTATTTTGCAGCAACACAAGAGACAGTTAAAAAGACTCTGTCACCCCGAACAAACCGACGCTGCGAAGCAGCGTTCGGTCAAGTGAG
>CAZEQN010000207.1:0-4536 GCA_964514335.1 uncultured Anaerolineaceae bacterium | reverse complement strand
CTGACGCTCTCTCAAGAGGGCGTCTTTTCGTGTGTATGCGATGAGAACTCTGGAGTGGCTGCCCGCCAGCCGGCAGCTTAAAATGATCGACCAACGAGAACTGCCGGGAGAAGTCCGCTGGCTGGTTCTATCCACCTACGAAGAAGTATCTGATGCAATTAAAGAGATGGCCGTGCGCGGAGCCCCGGCAATTGGGGCGGCGGCCGCATTTGGCCTGGCACTGGCGGCGGCGCGGGCTGAAAAAGAGGGCATGACAGGCGTGCGGGCGAGTTTAGCCGCCGCCGGGGAGTTGCTGGGCGCTGCCCGGCCGACGGCGGTGAATTTGGCGTGGGCGCTCAAGCGGATGTCAAAGGTCATTGAGGCTTGTTGCGGAGATGGAATCGAAATTGCGGCCGTAGTGATTGCAGAAGCGCAGGCAATCGCTGATGAAGATGCTGAACTCAATGAGCGCATGGCAATTCACGGAGCGGCGTTGATTCAGCCGGGCGAAACAGTGATACATCACTGCAATACCGGTGCGCTGGCAACGGTGGATTGGGGCACGGCCCTGGGGGTGATACGAAAGGCACATGAACTGGGCAAGCAGCCGCATGTGCTGGTGGATGAGACGCGCCCCCGGTTGCAAGGGGCCAAACTCACGGCCTGGGAACTCCAGCAGTATGGCGTTTCCTTTGATGTTATCAGTGACAATGCGGCTGGCTATTTCCTGCAAACCGGGCAGGTACAGCGGGTATTTGTGGGGGCCGACCGAGTTGCGGCCAATGGCGATGTGGCGAATAAGATTGGCACATATATGCTGGCATTGGCGGCGCGCGCAAACAACGTACCATTTTATGTAGTTGTTCCAACCTCTACGATTGATCTGTCCGTGGCCAGCGGGGCAGAAATTCCAATTGAGGCGCGTGACCCGCAGGAAGTGTTGAGCCTGATGCAGGATGGCAAGCCGGTAACTCCGGCTGGGGTTACTGCGCGCAACCCTGCGTTTGATATTACACCAGCGAATCTGGTAACGGCCTTTGTGACAGAATTTGGCATTTTAGAACCACCCTATTCTGAAGCACTGGCGAACCTATTGAAAGGGCGCAAATGAGCCATTCCAAAAACATTGTACTGACCGGGTCGGTTGCCTATGATTACCTGATGACCTTCCCGGGTGATTTCAGGCAGCACATCCTGCCAGACCAGCTCGAATCCATCAGCCTTTCCTTTTTAGTGGAGACGATGGTAAAGCGGCGGGGTGGGATTGCGCCAAATATCGCCTATACGTTGGCGCTGCTTGGTGGCAAGCCACAAGTCTTCGCCACAGTTGGTGAAGACTTTGAAGACTATCGCCAATGGCTGGAGGCCAAAGGGGTGGATACCAGCCATGTGAAAGTTATTCCGGGCAAATTTACGGCCTCTTTCTTTGCAACAACCGACCAGAATAATGCTCAACTGGCAAGTTTCTATCCGGGCGCGATGGGCGATGCGGCAAGTTTGAGTTTGCGTGGATTGGCCAGCGCACCAGATCTGGTAGTCATATCCCCGAATGACCCGACTGCGATGATGAATTACATTCAGGAATGCAAGGACCTTGGTTGGGCCTATGTATATGATCCCAGCCAGCAGATTGTACGGGCAGACGGCGAGGTTTTACGGTTGGGGTTAAGTGGCGCGACGGCTCTGTTCGTAAACGAGTATGAGCTGGGATTGATTGAAAGCAAGACCGGACTCTCTCAAAAAGAAGTGCTTAATCAGGTGGAATTTGCGGTGGTAACGCGCGGACCGCGCGGGGCCACAATCTATTGTGGGGAGGATACGTACGCGGTGGAAGCAACCCCAACGGATAAGATTGTGGACCCGACCGGGGCCGGGGATGCATTTCGGGGTGGTTTTCTGACTGGATACAGCCACGGCTGGGATTGGCCGCTATGTGGTCAATTGGGCGCATTGGCTGCAACGTATTGCCTTGAAAGCGATGGCCCTCAGGGGCACCATTACACCCGGGCAGAATTTGTGCAGCGCTTTAGGGAGCATTATGATGATGGAGGCCTGTTGAAAGTGCTTTTATAATAGTGTTTTGGCTTTGGCATGCTTTGTGAGAACAATCAACCAGAAAATGGAGAACTGAAATGGAAAATCATGACATTAAGGATGTAAATCTCGCTGAAGGTGGCCGCCGCCGCATGGAGTGGGCGGAACGCGAAATGCCTGTGCTACGCACTATTCTGGAGCGCTTCCGCAAGGAAAAGCCTTTTAAGGGCATTCGCATGTCGGCCTGTTTGCATGTGACGGCGGAGACCGCCAACCTGATGCGCGTGTTACAGGAGGGCGGCGCGGATGTGGTGCTGACGGCTTCGAACCCGCTTTCAACCCAGGATGATGTGGCAGCGGCTCTGGTTTCTCACTTTGAAATCCCGGTGTACGCCATCAAGGGCGAGGACAATACCACCTACTACAAGCATATTCACATGGCGCTGGATCACAAGCCGCACCTGACCATGGATGACGGCGCTGACCTGGTGGGAACAATTCACAAGGACCGCCGTGAACTCCTTGAAACAATTGTAGGTGGCACGGAAGAGACGACCACCGGTGTTATTCGCTTGAAGGCGATGGCGGCCGATGGGGCGCTGGAATTCCCGGTTATTGCCGTTAACGATGCGCTGACCAAGCACTTCTTTGACAATCGCTACGGCACGGGCCAGTCCACAGTGGATGGTATTGTGCGGGCGACGAATGTGTTGTTGGCGGGCAAGTACTTTGTGGTGGCTGGTTATGGCTGGTGCGGACGTGGCCTGGCCCAGCGGGCTCGCGGCATGGGCTGCAAGGTGATTGTGACCGAAGTAGACCCAATGAAAGCCCTCGAAGCCGTGATGGATGGCTACGAAGTGATGCCGATGATGGACGCCGCCCGGATTGGCGATTTCTTCTGCACGGTGACGGGCGACATTAACGTGCTGGATAAGCGCCACTTTGAGGCGATGAAAGACGGCGCAATTGTTTCCAATTCCGGCCACTTTAATGTGGAAATCAACATCCCGGCCCTCGAGGCGATGTCGAAAGACAAGCGGCTGGTGCGCCCCTTCGTGGAACAGTACGAATTGAAGGATGGCCGACAGATTCATATTTTGGGTGAAGGCCGCTTAATTAATCTGGCATCGGCGGAAGGTCACCCGGCCAGCGTCATGGATATGTCTTTCGCAAACCAGGCTCTGGGCGCAGAATTCATGATTAAGAACGCTGAAAAATTGACCAATACTGTGTATTCAGTTCCGGAAGATATCGACAAGGAAATCGCCCGGATTAAGCTGGAAGCGATGGGCGTAAAACTGGATGTGCTGACCGAAGAACAGGTGAAGTACCTGAACTCCTGGGAAGAGGGTACCTAAGCCTTCAATGATTGTTGATAAAAATGGCCGGCAGTCAGCCGGCCATTTTTTTATTGGCGAATTTCGGCGACCTGGCCATTGGTGAGCGCAACCAATTCGGAGAAGGTCAGGCGAAATACCGCGTTGGGTGTGCCTGCGGCAGCCCAGATTTCCGTGTGCTGGGCGAGGTCTGCATCTATAAAAGTAATCAAAGCCTGGTTGTGGCCCACTGGCGGAACACCGCCAATCACATAGCCAGTTTGAGCGCGCACAAAATCTGCATCAGCCCGAAGCAATCCTTCACCCAGCAAAGCCGCGACTTTTTTCTCGTCGACTCGATTAATGCCGCTGGCAATAACCAAAATGGCTTGTTGGGACTGCGCAGACTGGAATACCAATGATTTGGCAATCTGGGCCACTTCACAACCAATGGCAGCGGCGGCATCCGCGGCGGTGCGGGTGCTGGCGGGGTATTCCACTACGGTGAAGTTAAACCCGAGTCCTTCCACGGCTTGTTGCACCCGGCGGGCGCTGGGTTTCAGGTCAGGGTTCATCGGTGGGCGTTTCTTCGGGGGTGGGGGTGGTTGTGGGGGCGAGGGCGGGGTCAACCTCTATCAGGATGAAAATTAATTCACCGAAGGGTTCTCCCAGCGGGTTGTAGGCTTGCCAGCGACTGGCATAGGTTCCGGGTTGGCCTGGGGCGGTAAACATGATTTGAATTTCTGCTTCGGTTCCGGCACGGGCCGGGAAGAGCGCCTGTTCTTCTGCAGCGCCTAACGGATTGCCATCCACATAGCGAATGCGGGCGCGGCTGTCCCAGTTGCAAGTGCCATCATTGCTTACGCGCCAGATTTTTTCTATGCTGGCACCGGGGGCGAATTTTGTTCCATCAGGAACTGTAACATCTTCAATAAAACTTAATTCGTAGGTGCATTGGGGTGTGGGCGTTACGGGCGGTGGCGTCGGCGACACCAGTGAAATGGCGGTTGGCTGGCCGGATAAGGTGGGAGCGATGAAATAGTCTGGGGCCGGGCGCGCAGCCTGCTCTCCACAAGCGGAGAGCAGGCTGGCGATTGCAAACAGAACGAGTAAGGATTTAGTCGAGCTCGGCTTCAAGCTCCAATTCTTCGGCAGGGGCGAACTCATCATCTTCGCCATCCGCTTCCGAAAAACCATTGGCAGGATT
>CAZEQN010000206.1:0-4547 GCA_964514335.1 uncultured Anaerolineaceae bacterium | reverse complement strand
CGTGACCCGTCCGGCGTCCGCGTCGCGCGGGATCCTGCTGGACCTCACCTGGGTGTTGCGCCACCTGGGGCCGGCCGGTCATAAAACCATCATGGATGCCGGGGCCGGTACCGGGATTATCCAATGGTATCTTGCCCGCCACGGCTCCACAGTCTATAGCGTTGATCGTACGGTGCGCGGCCCCTGGCCCATGCGCCTGCGCGGAGTGCGGGCCGGGGTACGGGTGCGTGGCCTGCGCCCGGAAGACCTGCCCCGCGTCGGGCTGGCGCAACGCCTGATTGATTCCATCCCCAATCCGCGCCCCGGCCGGGTGCTGGTGTATAACCAGGACCTCATGCATCTCTCCGACCTGCCCGATGAAAGCATTGACGATATCGTCTCCATCTCTTCGCTGGAACACAATACCCCGGAAGGCCTTGAACAGGTTGTGGCGGAACTCCTGCGGGTACTCAAACCCGGCGGGCGCATCATCGCCACCCTCTGCACCGTTGGCCAAACCGATACTTATCATGAAGCCTCGCGCGGCATGTGCTATTCCGCCGCTACCCTGCGCCGCATCTTTAATCTGGATGCAAGTGTTTCGGATAATTATGCCGACTACAACACGCTATTGGATGAACTCATCCATTGCGCCGAATTAAGCGACCATCTGGCTGCCTTCTATTACCAGTCCGGCGATAACGGCATGCCCTGGGGCAAGTGGGACCCGCAGTATCAGCCGGTCGGCGTGATTAAGACCAAACGTTAACCCATCATGCGCTTTCTGATTTGTGGCCTGGGGAGCATCGGGCGGCGGCACTTGCGCCACCTGGCCGCCCTCGGTGAAACTGACATCATCCTGTACCGCACCCGCCACAGCACCCTGCCAGATGAAGACCTGGCCTTCTACCCCACCGAAACCGATTTGCAGGCGGCCCTGGCGCACCGCCCGGATGCGGTCATCATCGCCAACCCCACCGCCCTGCATCTGGCTGTCGCCCTCCCGGCTGCCCGCGCTGGTTGCCATATCCTGCTCGAAAAACCGATTTCTGACACATTAACCGGGGTGGATGACCTGCGCCGGGCCGCCTACGAATTCGGCAACCGCATTCTGGTCGGCTTTCAGTTTCGCTACCATCCCGCCCTGCACTGGATAAAAGCCGCCCTTGATTCCGCTCTGATTGGCCGGCCGCTTTCGGCCCGCGCCCACTGGGGCGAATACCTGCCGGACTGGCACCCCTGGGAAGACTACCGCCAGGGCTACGCCGCCCGCAAAGACCTGGGCGGGGGGGTGGTGCTCACCCTCACTCACCCGCTGGATTATCTGCGCTGGCTGTTCGGCGAAGTCCGCGGCCTCTCGGCCTGGACCGGCAAGTTAAGCGACCTGGAAATGGATGTCGAAGATACTGCCGAAATCCTGCTTGAATTCGCCGCCGGCCCGCTCGCCAGCCTGCACCTGAACTACACCCAGCGCCCGCCGCGCCACGGCCTGGAAATCATCGGCACGGCCGGAACCATTCGCTGGAACAATGCCGACCACTTTGTCGAATACTTCACTGCCGAAACCCCGCAATGGCAGCGCGTCCCCATCCCGCCCGACTTTGAACGCGACCATCTTTTTCGCGCCCAGATGGCGCATTTTATCGAGGTTGTCCGGGGTGATGCCCAGCCAGCCTGCACCCTGATGGATGGCGAATGGGCCCTAAAACTGGCGCTGGCGGCTCAACAATCCGCAGAAATCAGACAAAGGGTGGAGTTCGCCGCCGGGTAGACTATGGTATCATCGGGCGTTTGCGTTTTTCCAAACTCACATCCCAACGGCTGGCGCATACGGCCCGGCCGCAACACTTTTGGAGCGACCCACAATGACGAACAAAACCAAACCCAGCGTACTGATTGACCCCTACGGCGGCACGCTGGTGGACCTGCTGGTCACCGGCGACGAGCGCCTGGCCCTGCTGGAAGAGGCCACCACTCTGCCCTCGGTGCAGATTTCTGATCGCAGCCTGCACGACCTTGAATTGCTCGCCACCGGCGGCTTTTCGCCCCTCACCCGCTTCATGGGCAAGGACGACTACCACAGCGTGCTGGACAATATGCGCCTCGCCGATGGCACCCTCTTCCCGATGCCCATTACCCTCACGGTGGACAAGGAAGCCCTGCCCAGCGACGCGGACAAAGTCGTGCTGCGCGACTCGCGCAACAACGTCTTCGCCATCATGGACCTCGAAGAACGCTTCAAGTGGAACGCCGATGAAGAAGCCCAGAAAGTCCTTGGCACCACCGACCCGCGCCACCCACTGGTCTCCGAGATGATTACCTGGGGCGATACCTGCATCTCCGGCGAACTCAAAGTCCTCAACCTGCCCGTTTACAACGATTTCGCCGACCTGCGCCGCACCCCGGCCGAAGTGCGCGCCCTGCTGGAAAGCATGGGCAACGCCAATGTGGTCGCCTTCCAGACCCGCAACCCGATGCACCGCGTCCATGAAGAGCTCACCAAGCGCGCCGCCGAAGAAGTCGGCGGTTCGCTGCTCATTCATCCGGTCGTCGGCCTCACCAAACCCGGCGATGTAGACCACTACACCCGCTGCCGCGTCTACCGCGCCCTGTACGATAACTACTACGACAAGAACAAAACCGTCTTGAGTTTGCTGCCGCTCGCCATGCGTATGGCCGGCCCGCGTGAGGCCGTGTGGCATGCCATCATCCGCCGCAACCACGGCGTCAATCACTTCATCGTCGGGCGCGACCATGCCGGCCCCGGCAATGACGGCAATGGCAAACCCTTCTATGGTCCCTACGATGCCCAGGAATTGCTCTCCAAGCATCAGGACGAAATCGGCGTCAAGATGGTGCCCTTCAAGATGATGGTTTACCTGCCGGACGAAGACCGCTTTGAAGAAGACAGCAAGGTGCCGCAGGGCGCCAAAGTCGCCACCATTTCCGGCACCCAGGTGCGCGATGATTACCTCGCCCAGGGCAAATACCTGCCGGAGTGGTTTACCCGCAAGGAAACCAGCGAAATCCTGCTGGATGTCAACCCGCCCCAGCACCGCCGCGGCTTTGTGCTGTGGTTCACCGGCTTGAGCGGCTCCGGCAAGTCCACCACTGCTGCTGCCCTCATCCCCATGCTGCTGGAGCATGGCCGCCAGCTCACCGTGCTGGATGGCGATGTCGTCCGCACCCATCTCTCCAAAGGCCTCGGCTTCAGCCGCGAAGACCGCGACACCAATATCCTGCGTATCGGCTTTGTGGCCGGCGAAATCGTGCGCCACAATGGCACCGTCATCTGCGCCGCCATCAGCCCCTACCGCGCCCACCGCAACGAAGTCAAGAAGATGATTGGCGAAGAAAACTTCATCGAAGTCTTCATGGACACCCCGCTGGAAGTGTGCGAAGACCGCGACATTAAAGGCCTGTACGCCAAGGCCCGCCGCGGCGAACTCAAAGGCATGACCGGCATTGACGACCCCTACGAAGAACCGCGCGACCCGGAAATCCGGTTGGATACCGTTAACTTCACCCCCGACCAGAACGCCCAGAAAATCGTGGAATATCTGGTCGGCCGCGGTTTCATCCGCCCCAACGGCGAGAACGGCGCCTGAACCTCCCCGCCCCTGGCAGACCCTCATGACCCGTCCCCTGCCTGCCCAGTTTGACCTCACCGGCCGCGTCGCCATCGTCACCGGCGCAGCCGGCCTGCTCGGCCAGCAATTTTGCCGTACGCTGGTTGAAGCTGGCGCGGCCGTGCTGGCCGCCGATGTCAACGGCGCCAAAGCGCAGGCTCTGGCCGAGGAACTCAAAAACGCTGGATATTCGGCCGCCCACACCCAGACCGACATCACCGACAAGATTTCGGTCAAGGGCATGGTGCAGGCCGCCCTCAGCGACTTTGGCCGTCTGGATATCCTCGTCAATTCCGCCGCCCTCGACCCTAAATTTGACCCGGCCGAAATCGGCAAGCAGGGCGCAAACGCCTTTGAAGATTATCCGTTGGCGAAGTGGAACGAAGCCCTGAATGTAAACCTGACCGGCATGTTCCTCGCCTGCCAGCAGGCCGTCGCGCCGATGCTGGCCCAGGGCGGCGGCACGATTGTCAATATCTGTTCCATGTACGGCCTGGTGGGGCCAGACCAGCGCCTGTACCAGCGCCCCGGCCAGCCGCCCCAGTTCAAGCCCGTGACCTACACCGTCACCAAGGCCGGCGTGCTTGGCCTTACCAAATACCTTGCCACCTACTATGCCGGGCAGGGCATCCGCGTGAATGCTCTCACTCCCGGCGGCGTGTTCAACAACCACGATGACGAGTTCGTCCAGGCCTATGCCGCCCGCAGCGTACTCGGCCGCATGGCCCAGCCAGACGAAATGAACGGCGCCCTGCTGTTCCTCGCTTCGGATGCCTCCACCTACATGACCGGCGCCAATCTGGTGGTGGATGGCGGTTGGACCGCCTGGTAAGGCGCTCGCATGTCCAGTTCACCGGAAGTCCTCGCCCTCATTCCCGCTCGCGGCGGTAGCAAGAGCATCCCGCGCAAGAACATCCTGCCGTTTGCCGGCCACCCGCT
>CAZEQN010000205.1:0-4552 GCA_964514335.1 uncultured Anaerolineaceae bacterium | reverse complement strand
ATCGTGTGTCGGAGATTGCTTCGGCGGGTAAAACCCGCCTCGTAATGACAAAGCCTTCCTGCTCGAACTTAGCCACTCCCCGGTGCCGCCAGGGTTGCTGGCGCAGTTACTGCTGCTGGGCGGCATAGCCCAGGCCCCCCACACCCACATGCGTACCAATAGCGGCGGTGAGGTAATCCACATCAATGGGTTCAGCCACCGGTACGGTAACCATATCCGCCACCTTGCGGGCATCTTCGACCGCCCCGGTGTGCAGAATCATCAGGCGTTTGAGCGGTCCGAGGGCATTGATGCGGGTGGCCATAGTGGTAAGGGCTTTACTGCGGGTGCGGACGGCGCCGGCGCGTTCCAGCAGGCCTTCGCGTACTTCCAAAAAGACTTTGAGATTCAGAAAATCGCCCACGCCGGCCTGCAGGGAGGACACCCGGCCACTGCGGCGGGCGGCATCCAGCGTATCCAGCATGGCGGTGACATGCACTTTGGAAGCGACCGCCAGCAGGGCATTGCGGACGTGGCGAGGCGTACCCCCGTTGGCGCAAGCTTCAATGGCGGCCATGACATGGTAGCCGAGGCCACGGGTGAGGGTCAGGCTATCCAGCACGGTGACGTTGTCGCGCAGATTTTCGGCGGCGAGGCAGGCGTTGCTGTAGATGGCGCTTAACCGCGAGGAGGTGGTGATGGCGACAACATGCTCAAAGCCACTGGCGAGCTGGCGCTCGTAGGCGGCAGTAAAAGCGCTGGGGGCCGGGGCGGCAGTAGTGGCGGGCGGGTTGAAGGTGGGTAACTTTTCGTAGTATTCCGTACGGGTAATGTCCACGCCATCAATCAGTTCTTTGCCATCAATAATGACAAGAGCTGGCACGACTTCAATCTTATGGGCGGCCAGATACTCGGCGGGCAGGTCTGCGTTTCCGTCGGTGACAATTCCGATTTTCATGGGTCCTCCTCCATTTAGGCCAATCGCTCTATCGTGATACTGACTTGTATTTATTGTCGCAGAAAAGGGCCGATTTGAGGTGCAAAATCGGCCGCAAAAATGCGCTACTCACTCTGCAGGACGAAAACCGCCAGGCTCTGCGGGCCGAGCAGGGTGGCCAGGGCCGGGTTGATGACATGCTCGCTGATGGCGACCGGGCCGTAGTCTTCGGCGATGCGCTCGCGCAGGGCGCGCATTTCGGTTTCAAACGGCGGTACGCCCTGCAGGAGGGCGATGTGTTCCAGGTCTTCAAACTCCATGATGAATTCATGCAGCAAGTCCACCAGGGCGCGCGGGTTGCGGGCTTTCTGGCTGGGCATGAACTGGTCATTATCCAGGACGTAGAGCGGCAGGACGCGCAAATGCTCGCCAACCAGAGCCTGGGCGAGACCGAGATGGCCGGACTGGTGCAGGTAGGTGAGGCCGGGGATGCAGAACAGGGAGTAGACGCGTGGCAGCATGGCGCGCACCTGATTTTCAATTTCATCCGCCGGCTGGCCGGCTTCAGCGGCAGCGGCGGCCGCCAGCACCACCAGACCCAACCCGGTGGCCGTGGTGCCGGAATCAATGACCTCCACCCGCCCGGGGCCGGGAAAAGAACCCGCGGCGGCCAGGGCATTGGCATAGGTATCCGTAAGACGGGCGGCATGCAGGATGACGAGAATGTCTGAATAATACTGGCTCAATTGGGTGAACATGGCGTGGAACTCTGCCACGCCGGGGGCGAAGACCCGCGGGGCGAGGGCGGCATCCGCAGAGGCGGGCAGGTCAGCGGCACGCAGGCCTTCACTCTGGGGGTACTGCTGGCCGTTGACTTCCAGATGCAACGGCATGAAATGCACCCGCTTGCGCCCGGCAAAGGCCGGGGCCGGGAATTGGGCGGTGCTATCCGTCAGGATGCAGGTTTCCGGCATCAGGCGCTATTCCAGCGAGAGGATGAACTGGTAGTGGGGCTGGCCGCCAGCGTGGACTTCCACTTCCAGATCGGTAAATTTTTCCTGAATGGCGGCAGAAACTTCTTCGGCCTGGTCCGGCTGAATGTCTGCGCCATAGAACAGGGTGAGAATTTCCATATCCTCGGCGCCCATCGCCTCCAGCAAACCGAGGGTGGCGGTCTGGAGGTCCGGGTCAGAGATGACCAGCTTGCCATTATGCAGGCCGATGCACTGGCCGTCCTTGACCTTTACGCCGTCAATTTCCACATCCCGGGTGGCGGTGGTGACTTCGCCGCAGGCGACTTCTTCCAGGGCTTCGTTCATTTCCGCGGCGACTTCGTCCAGGTCAGCGGCGGGGAGCAGGCGCAGCATGGCCGCCAGCCCTTGCGGGACATTGCGGCTGCGCACGACCTGCACCTGCTTGACGGTGAGCTCGGCGGCCTGTTCGGCAGCCATGACGATGTTTTTGTTGTTGGGCAGGATAATGACTTTGTTGGTGGGCAGGTTCTCAAAAGCGGCGATGATGTCCTGGGTGCTGGGGTTCATCGTCTGGCCACCTTCGACGAGGGCGGCGACACCCAGGCTGGCAAACATGCGGGCAATGCCAGGGCCGGGGGCGACGGCCACGACCGCGATTTCGTTGGGCTGGATGGGTTTGACTTCCACCCGCTGGTGAGCGGCGGCGCTGATATCGTCCATCTGCGCCATCAGGTTTTCAATGGCGACATTGGTGACGACCCCCAGATTCATGCAGTAGTCAATCGGCAGGTAGCGGTTCTCGGTGGGCACGTGGATGTGCATGCGGTACATGCCTTCGCCTTCGCCCACCTGGATGGAAACGCCCATCTCTTCCAGCCCGGCGTAAAAAGTCTGGAGGTTGAGCGGGGCGTGGGGGCGAAAATCCACCACAACTTCATAATCCTGGCCTTCTTCAACGGCTTCCATGGAACTTTCAAAGTTCATGGCGGCGAGGGGCTGGACGCTGGCGAGCGGGGTATCCAGCGGCAGGCCGTTAATCCAGCGCACCATGCCTTCCAGCAGGAAGAACAGGCCCTTGCCGCCCGAATCAACCACGCCGGCTTCTTTGAGGATGGGCAGCAAATCCGGGGTGCGCTCCACGCTCTCGGCGGCGGCCTGCACCGCGGCTTCGAGGACTTCCACCGGGCTATCGGTCTTTTCAGCGGCTTTTTCAGCAGCGGCGGCCAGGTCTTTGGAGACGGTCAGGATGGTGCCTTCCACCGGCTTGACCACGCCCTTGTAGGCGGTGTCGTTGGCGCTGGTAAGGGCGCGCGCCAGCCCTTTGGCGGTGATGGCGGGGTCGTTCTCCATGCCGTGGGCGAGGCCGCGCCACAACTGGGAGAGGATGACGCCGGAGTTGCCGCGGGCGCCCATGAGCGCGCCCTGGGCCAGTTTGGCAAGCATCTTGCCCGCGTGGCGTTCGGGTGAATTCTCGATTTCATCGAAGGCGGACTTCATGGTGAGAATCATGTTGGTGCCGGTGTCGCCATCCGGCACGGGAAACACATTGAGGGCATTGACGGTTTGCTGGTTGGTTTTCAGCCAGGTGAGGCCCGCCAGAGCAAGGTTTTTTACGGCCTGCCCGTCAATATCAAACCGTTCGAGAGCCAGACGACGGCTAAGACGCGGGCTGTGAAGAGGGTCACTCATAGGAACTCCTGCCAGGAAGATTTCATGCCCGCTGGGGGCAAATATATACAAAGGCGCCGCAGGTGGGAACGTGCGGCGAGGGGCGTTTGAGACGGATTATGCATTGGGGTCGCTGATGCGCAGTCCCTGAACGTGGACGTTAATGGCGGCCACCGGCATGCCGATGGCTTTTTCAACCGTAAAGCGCACAGCGTTGGCGACGCTGCCCGCCACCGTGGTAATGCGCGTGCCGTATTCGACCACGATGTAGATATCGATCTGGATCTGGCCTTCGTGGTACTGGACATCAATGCCGTGGGTGGGGTCTTTGACGATTTTATTGGTCAGGCCATTGACCAGGCTCTTGGAGGCCAGCCCAACCACGCCATAGGTTTGAATGGCGGCATGGTGCGCCAAACTGGCGATGGCACGCGGCGCGATGCTGATGCTGCCAAGGGGGTTGTTTTCTTCCATGGTATGGCTTCCTTTGTCTGATTGCCTGTCTCTATTTTAGCAGGGTTAACCCGTCTGCCGAGCCCCAACCCGAGATTGAAGCAAGGGGATAAATATTGCGGGTTGATTTTTAAAAATCTGTGTGGTAGACTTCACAGGTTATTTTAGCCAAAATACTGGTTTAATTCCAGATAGATTGAAAGCAAGAGGAACCGACGATGGCAAAGTGTGCAAATTGCGGCAAGGCAACTACCTTCGGGCAGAACCGCCCGTGGTCTAAAAAGGCGACCAAACGCACCTTCAAACCGAACCTGCAGAAGGTTTCTGTAATGGAGCAGGGTAAATCCGTGAAGAAGACGTTGTGCACGCGTTGCATTCGCACGATGGTCAAGACCGCGGTCTAAGCCACCCGCTCTTCTCTAACTTAATCAAAAACCACGGCCACGGCGGTGGTTTTTTGTTTAACCTATTCCGTAAGCGCGGCCCGCAGGGCCGCCAGCCCGCCCGCCACCCCACCCGCATGGGTGAAGACGGCATTGCC